>NUMR01000079.1 GCA_002578045.1 Bacillus cereus | reverse complement strand
TGAGCTTTTTGTTTTTTTTTTAGGTGTCGCACTTAATAATACAATTCGTCAAATGGAAAAGATCTGCTAAGCAGGTCTTTTTTTTCGTATATTTTACTTTATCTCGCAGTAATTGCCTGTAAAAGCTCGATTGATGTAGATTAATAGGCAAAACCTGCTGATTAAAGTTTCAAATTATAAGCTGTAGTAGATGGTCATTCACTTTGGTTACATATAGTTTAGTTAATCTATCGATAAAAAATAAAAGTGTATCATTCTATAAAACTACACTTTTATTTTTTACCGACAGATTATGTCTAGAATTCACAAAATAACAAAAAAACACCTCCACAAATTGACACACTTTCCTATTGGATATGCATTATACTAGTCTCAACATAAAAAAAGAGGTGAATGGTTTGGTTGTTTACGCCGACGTTGTTTGGTTGCTAAACGCCTGCATTGATTTTCTTTTACTTTTATTAACAGCTACCGTGTTAAAAAAGAAGATCAAAAGATGGAGGCTCGTGTTAGGGGCATTTATAGGTTCAACTATTGTTATTTTTGCCTTTACTCCTTTTGCTTCTATGATGACACATCCAATTATGAAACTACTGTACTCGTTACTTATTGTGTATACAGCATTTGGGTTTACAACATTTAGAAATTATGCACAAACTGTTTTTACTTTTTACTTTGTAACCTTTATGATTGGCGGAGGATTAATTGGAACTCATTTCTTTTTGCAAACGAATGAAATGGTAAATGGATTGGTTCAATCTCAATCAATTTCTTACGGTGATCCAATTAGTTGGTTGTTTGTTATTTTTGGTTTTCCAGTGATTTATTATTTTTCTAAAAAGCGTATTGAAAGCGTAGAGGTCACGAAAATACACTATGACCAAATTGTGAAAGTGAAAATTCAATTAGCTGAAGAGGAACTAGAACTAGCAGGTCTAATTGATAGTGGAAACCAGCTTTACGATCCGTTAACAAAAACACCCGTTATGATAATGCATATTTCATCATTAGAACATTGTTTACCAGTTTGGTTAACAGAACAAATTTATTCCAAAACAGAAATTCCTCAAATACCAGAAAATGATTCGGGTTGGGCGACAAAATTACGCTTAATTCCATTTCGAGCAGTAGGGGTAGAGAATCAATTTTTATGGGCCATTAAGCCGGACAGTGTGCAAATTGATTACGAAGGTAGTTCAATCGTTGTAAACAAAGTGTTAATTGGATTAAATACGCAGCAATTGTCTACTAACGGAGAGTATCAATGCATTGTACATCCAAAAATGTTGATTGCACAAAAGATGGTAATTGCTTAATTATGAGAGGCGGGATAATATGATGAAATTAAAATTCTATTTCGTATACCTTTGGTATAAAGTATTGCTGAAATTAGGAATTAAGACCGATGAAATTTATTACATTGGTGGTAGTGAGGCGTTACCACCACCGTTAACGAAAGAAGAGGAGGAAGTTCTTTTAAATAAATTGCCAAAAGGCGATCAGGCAGCAAGATCATTACTTATTGAACGCAACTTACGGCTAGTCGTATATATAGCAAGAAAATTTGAAAATACAGGGATAAATATTGAAGATTTAATCAGTATAGGAACAATTGGCCTCATTAAAGCGGTGAATACATTTAATCCAGAAAAGAAAATAAAATTAGCAACATATGCATCTCGTTGTATAGAAAATGAGATTTTAATGCATTTGCGTCGAAATAATAAAAATCGTTCGGAAGTGTCTTTCGATGAACCACTTAACATTGATTGGGATGGAAATGAACTATTGTTATCAGATGTGTTAGGTACAGATGATGATATTATTACAAAGGATTTAGAAGCAACTGTAGATCGTCACCTTCTAATGAAAGCATTGCACCAGTTAAATGATCGTGAAAAACAAATTATGGAGCTTCGATTTGGGCTTGCTGGTGGAGAAGAAAAGACGCAAAAAGATGTTGCAGATATGCTTGGAATTTCACAGTCATACATTTCACGTCTAGAAAAAAGAATCATAAAAAGATTACGAAAAGAATTTAATAAAATGGTGTGAAGAATAAGACCAGCCGTTATATAGGCTGGTCTTATTCTCTTTAGCTGTATGAGGAGAGACAACTAAAATAAAAAATGAAGAGAAAACCGCATGCATAAAATCCCCTTCAAAGGAAATACTTTACACTGTACAGCAACTCCCGATAGGAGGGAACACTTTGACGAGAAACAAAGTAGAAATTTGCGGTGTTGATACAGCCAAACTTCCAGTACTAAAAAATGAAGAGATGCGTAAATTATTTCGTGAAATGCAAAGTGGAGAGATAAGCGCAAGAGAGAAATTAGTGAATGGAAACTTACGTCTTGTACTGAGCGTCATCCAAAGATTTAATAACAGAGGAGAATATGTTGACGATTTATTTCAAGTTGGCTGCATCGGACTTATGAAATCAATTGATAACTTTGATTTAGGCCAAAATGTGAAATTTTCAACGTATGCTGTGCCGATGATTATTGGGGAAATACGTAGATATTTGCGTGATAACAATCCGATTCGCGTATCTCGTTCATTACGAGATATTGCGTATAAAGCGTTGCAAGTAAGAGAAAAGTTGATTGCAGAAAATTCAAAAGAACCAACCGCAATGGATATTGCAAAAGTTTTAGAAGTAACTCATGAAGAAATTGTCTTTGCTTTAGATGCGATTCAAGATCCAGTGTCATTATTTGAGCCGATTTATAACGATGGAGGAGACCCTATCTTTGTTATGGATCAGTTAAGTGATGAAAAACAAAAGGACGAGCAGTGGGTTGAAGAGTTAGCACTAAAAGAAGGAATGAAGCGTTTAAATGATCGTGAGAAAATGATTATTCGAAAACGTTTCTTTCAAGGGAAGACACAGATGGAAGTTGCAGAAGAAATTGGGATTTCTCAAGCGCAGGTATCCCGTTTGGAGAAATCAGCTATAAAACAAATGAATAAAACGATTCAAGGATAAGGTCTCACCAATTATGGTGAGACCTTTTTATATGTAATATAGTTTGCGCGCATAGTAGGGAGAACGTGTTCATATAATGAAAATAGTATGGGTCTTAGTATAGGTTACTTTCTGTAATTATGAGAAACAGTGGTCTGTGTACTTCCAATTCGCCATATAAGGGAGAGGATGAAATTGATACGAATTTCGGAGTTACAGATGAAGGATGTTATAAATATTTCAGATGGAAAAAGACTTGGAAATATTGGAGATGTTGAAATTGATATGAACACAGGGAAGGTTCAGTCTATTATTATTTCTAAACAGGCACGTATGTTAGGGATTTTTGGGAAAGACGTAGAGATTGTAATTCCTTGGAAGGAAATTGCGAAAATTGGGGAAGATGTCATACTTGTAAGAGTAAATCTTGTTAATTCTGTAACAGAACCAATACAAACACTGACAATTTCATAAAGAATATTACAAATTCCTCTTTTTTTTCTGTTGGCAATATGAAAAAATAAAAGTATGGTAAAATAGACAGGAAGTACCATGCTTTTTTATGTTATTTTAATTAAAAGGAGCCGCTTTATGAGAGAACCATTTAAATATGTGGACGGTATACTGTATTTACAAGCGTGGAAAGAACTTGGAAACATTACTGTTGGATTTACGACAAAAGATGGTGGGGTAAGTACAGGCTCCTTTCATGCGATGAATTTAGGATTACATGTAAATGATATCGTGGAGAACGTTCATGAAAACAGACGCATTTTAGCAAATAAGTTACAAAAACCATTAGAAAACTGGATTTGCTCTGAACAAGTTCATGATTATCATGTTGAAAAAGTAGGACAACAGGAAAAAGGAAGTGGCGTCTATTCATATGAGGACGGCATTTCAAAAACAGATGGTATTTATACGAGTAATAAAGGGGTTCTCTTAACGTCTTGTTACGCGGATTGTGTTCCACTCTATTTTTATGCTCCATCACATGGTATGATAGGACTTGCGCATGCTGGGTGGAAAGGGACTGTAAAAGAGATTGCAAAGGAAATGATTCAAAAATGGAATGCAGAAGGGATTTCAAGTGATGAAATTCATGTTGCAATTGGGCCGGCAATCGGGTCTTGTTGTTATGTTGTTGATGATCGAGTGTTAACGGCAGCACAGCAAGTAGTAAACGGTTCTATTCCTTATAAAAAAATTTCTGATGGGCAGTACGCAATTCATTTAAAAGAAATTAATCGTATATTATGTGTACAAGCCGGCATAAAAGAAGAGCATATTGTAATGTCATCTCTTTGTACAAGCTGTGAAGAACAACTATTTTTCTCTCATCGTCGCGATCAAGGGAAGACAGGGAGAATGTTAAGTTTCATAGGTTTTAAGGAGGAAGGAAGCAAGTGACAGTACAAGAAAATTTAGCAATTGTAGACGAAGCTATTAAAGAATCTTGTGCACGAACTGGACGATCGTTGCAAGATATTAAACTTGTTGCAGTTACAAAAACTGTAGGAATTGAAAAAACAAACGAAGTAATTGAAGCTGGAATTGTCGATTTAGGTGAAAATAGAAATGAAGGTTTTTTACAGAAATACGAGCATTTCGACTCAAAAGTAAAGTGGCATTTTATTGGATCGTTACAAACGAGAAAAGTAAAAGAAATCATAAATCAGATTGATTATTTACATTCGTTAGATCGCCTTTCACTTGCAAAAGAAATTCAAAAACGTGCTGATAAGAAAGTTAAATGCTTTATTCAAGTGAAAACATCATCTGAAGAATCCAAGCAAGGATTGGCAAAAGAAGAAACTGTTTCTTTCATTCAAAGTTTGCAAGAATTTGATAAGATTGAAGTGGTCGGACTAATGACAATGGCTCCGTTTACAGCAGAAGAGGAAGAAATTCGACGCTGTTTTAAGGAATTGCGTATGCTACAAACAGAGGTACAGGAGCTAGAATTATTACATGCACCATGTAAAGAATTATCAATGGGGATGTCCAATGATTACATGATTGCAATTGAAGAAGGTGCTACATATATTCGTTTGGGAACGATTTTAGTAGGAAAAGCGTAAAAGGAAGGAGAATCTTATTATGAGTTGGTCAAAAGTAAAATACTTCTTTTTTGATACACCGGAAGAAAAGGAAGCAGCTCAATATAGTTATGAAAAGGAGCAAACAGAGATGAAAAAGCAACAAGATCCCCCTGAACAACAAGAAGTTCCGTTTACGAAAGTACAACCGAAGCAAAATGTTGTGAGTATTGAAACAGCGAAGCAATCTTCAAAGGTTGTTTTATTAGAACCACGCACATATTCGGAAGCACAAGGGATTGCGGATCATTTGAAGGGTAGACGAGCTGTTGTAATTAATTTACAAAGAATGTCTACAGATCAAGCGGTACGTATCGTTGACTTTTTAAGTGGTACTGTATACGCTATAGGCGGGGACATTCAAAAAATAGGACCGAAAACATTTATGTGTACACCTGAAAATGTAGATATTGTTGGTGCAATTTCAGAGTTATTCGGTGAAGAAGAAGAAACAAATATAAAGAGGTGGTAATACGCCATGACAACAGCATTAATGGTGTTACTTTCTGCTATCGAGATTTACTCGTGGGCACTTATTATTTACATTCTCCTATCATGGTTTCCTGGTGCAAGGGAATCAACTTTTGGAGATTTTCTTGCGCGTATTTGTGAACCGTATTTAGAACCATTCCGCAGATTTATTCCGCCACTTGGTATGATAGATATTTCTCCAATTGTTGCGATTTTTGCGTTAAAACTTGCTAAAACTGGTTTGGTGAGTTTATTCAACTATTTTTTATGGTAAGAGGTTAAATACATGAGCATCTACGAGCATTTCAGGCGTGAGGAAGAGGTCTTTGTGGATAAAGTGTTAGAGTGGAAGCGAATGGCGGAGTACCATCAAGTGAAATTAACAGATTTCCTTGATCCAAGACAGCAACAAATTGTCTCTATGGTAATAGGACAAGGAGATACTGTTGTGCGATTTTATGGCGCAACGCCTTATGCAGAGCGTAGAAGAGCACTCATTTATCCAGATTATCTAGAATTAAATAAAGAAGAATTTCAAGTAGAAGCATTAGAAATTGACTATCCTTCCAAGTTTTATACGCTAGAACATAGGCAAATATTAGGTGCATTTATGTCACTTGGTTTAACGAGAGAAAAATGTGGTGATATTTTGCTTCAAGAAAATCGTGCCCAAATTATAGTTGCGAAAGAAATTGTATCGTATATTGAGATGAACTTACAATCAATAGGGAAAGTAAAAGTCTCCTTATCACCTATACAAAGAGAGCAAATTCTACAGAACAATGAAACATGGGGAGAGAAATCTGGAACGGTTTCTTCACTTCGTTTAGATGTTATGTTAGCAGAAATGTTACATCTATCCAGACAGAAAATACAACCTTTCATAAAAAATGGTTTAGTAAAAGTCAATTGGAAAACAGTAGAACAAACTTCTTATGAATGTTATCCAGGAGATGTTTTTTCAGTAAAAGGATATGGACGAAGTAAATTGTTTTCTGTAGAAGGTAAAACAAAGCGCGACAAATGGAGAATTTTGTATGGTATACTAAAATGATTGTTTTTTTAGAAGGAAATCCTCCTATTTTGTCGAAGAAAAGATATAATTGAAAGAGGAAATTTAGATAACTACTTGGAGGTGGCGTTGTGCCGTTAACACCATTAGATATTCATAACAAAGAATTTGGTCGCGGATTCCGTGGCTATGATGAAGATCAAGTAAATGAGTTTCTTGATCAAATTATTAAAGATTATGAATTAGTCATTCGTGAGAAAAAAGCTTTAGAAGAAAAAGTTGCACAATTAGAAGGGAAGTTAGATCATTTTTCTAATATTGAAGATACGTTAAACAAATCTATCGTTGTTGCACAAGAAGCGGCGGAAGAAGTAAAACGTAATGCGCAAAAAGAAGCGAAATTAATCGTGCGTGAAGCTGAAAAGAATGCAGATCGTATCATTAACGAGGCTTTAGTAAAATCAAGAAAAGTTGCTTTTGATATCGAAGAGCTAAAAAAACAAGCGAAAGTATTCCGAACTCGTTTCCGTATGTTATTAGAAACGCAGCTTGAAATGTTAAACAACGATGATTGGGATAAATTAATTGAGTTAGAAGATGAAGTAGATGAACTGTTGAAAAAAGAAGAAACAGTGTAAGCTTGACGTTTTTCTCATTATTACATATAATTTAAAACAACATATTTATTAGGAAAAACGAAGATAGGGATAAGTACCTTTTTCATACCTTATATAGCGAACTGAGGATGGTGTAAGCTCAGGATAAGGAGATAATGGGAATATCACCCTGGAGTTCCGCGCTGAACAAATGGAGTAAGCGTCGGCGTATATTCGCGTTAAGAATATAAAGAGGATTTTATACATGCGTATATAATCTACTAGGGTGGTACCGCGGGAGACTTTCTCGTCCCTTTTTGGGATGAGAAAGTCTCTTTTTTATTCCGTTTTTTAGATCTTTCTTTTTATACATGTAAGGAGGAATTGAACATGGAGTACAAAAATACATTATTAATGCCAAAAACAGAGTTCCCAATGCGTGGGAATTTACCAAAACGTGAGCCTGCAATGCAAGAAAAATGGGTCGAAATGAATATTTATGAAAAAGTACAAGAGCATACAAAAGGTCGTCCTTTATTTGTACTGCATGATGGACCTCCATATGCGAATGGTGACATTCATATGGGACATGCACTAAACAAAGTGTTAAAAGACTTTATTGTTCGTTATAAATCAATGACAGGTTACTGTGCACCATATGTACCAGGATGGGATACGCACGGTTTACCAATTGAACAAGCATTAACGAACAAAGGTGTAAAACGTAAAGAAATGACAGTTGCTGAGTTCCGTAAGTTATGTGCAGAGTATGCGTATGAACAAGTTGAACGTCAACGTGAACAATTTAAACGTCTAGGTGTACGTGCAGATTGGGATAATCCATATATTACTTTAGAGCCAGCTTATGAGGCACAACAAATTAAAGTGTTTGGTGACATGGCGAAAAAAGGGTATATCTATAAAGGTCAAAAACCAGTTTACTGGTCTCCAACGAGTGAATCTGCTTTAGCGGAAGCCGAGATTGAATACCAAGATAAAAAATCAGCATCTATTTACGTAGCATTCCCTGTAAAAGACGGAAAGAACGTCTTAGAAGGTGATGAGAAATATATCATTTGGACAACAACACCTTGGACATTACCTGCAAACTTAGGTATTTCTGTTCATCCAGAACTTGAATATGCTATTGTGAAAGTAAATGGTGAGAAATATATCATCGCTTCTGAACTATTCGATACAGTTGCAAAAACGTTAGAATGGGAAAATGCTGAAGTTGTGAAAACAGTAAAAGGTAGCGAACTTGAATATACAGTTGCAAAACATCCATTCTACGACCGTGATTCATTAGTTATGCTAGGAGAGCACGTAACAACAGATGCAGGTACGGGGTGCGTTCATACAGCACCTGGACACGGGGAAGATGACTTCGTTGTTGGTAAAAAGTACGGTTTAGAAGTACTTTGCCCAGTTGATGATAAAGGTGTATTAACAGAAGAAGCACCTGGATTTGAAGGCTTATTCTATGATAAAGCTAACAAGCCAATTACGGAAAAATTAAAAGAAGTAGGTGCGTTACTGAAATTAACATTTATTACGCATTCATATCCACATGATTGGAGAACGAAAAAGCCGATTATTTTCCGTGCAACAGCACAGTGGTTTGCATCTATCAAAGCATTCCGTAAAGAGTTATTGCAAGCTGTTGAAGAAACGAAATGGGTACCAGCATGGGGAGAAACTCGTCTTCATAATATGGTTCGTGACCGTGGTGACTGGTGTATTTCTCGTCAGCGTGCATGGGGTGTACCAATTCCTGTATTCTATGCTGAGAATGGCGATCCAATTATTACAGATGAAACAATTGACCATGTAGCAGGGTTATTCCGTGAACACGGCTCTAACGTATGGTTCGAGCGTGAAGCAAAAGATCTATTACCAGAAGGATTTACACATCAAGGTAGCCCGAATGGTGAATTCCGTAAAGAAACAGATATCATGGATGTATGGTTCGATTCAGGTTCTTCTCACCAAGCGGTATTAGAAGAACGTGAAGACTTACAACGTCCAGCTGATTTATATTTAGAAGGATCTGACCAGTATCGTGGTTGGTTCAACTCGTCATTATCAACAGCAGTTGCTGTAACAGGTAAAGCTCCATATAAAGGCGTATTAAGCCATGGTTTCGTATTAGATGGTGAAGGACGTAAAATGAGTAAGTCAATTGGAAACATCGTCGTACCGAAGAAAATTATGGATCAATTAGGCGGAGACATTTTACGCTTATGGGTATCTTCTGTTGATTATCAATCTGATGTACGTATTTCAGATGATATTTTAAAACAAGTAGCAGAAGTTTATCGTAAAATCCGTAACACATTCCGCTTCTTATTAGGAAACTTAGATGACTTTAATCCAAGTGAAAATACAGTAGCGGTAGCTGAACTTCGTGAAGTAGATCGTTACATGTTAGTGAAATTAAATGACTTAATTGCAAAAGTAAAAGAAGCATACGAAGCGTACGACTTTGCTGCTGTATATCATGCAATTCACAACTTCTGTACAATTGATTTAAGTTCATTCTATTTAGATTTTGCAAAAGACATTTTATACATTGAAGGTGCAAATCACGAAGATCGTCGTGCAATTCAAACTGTTTTATATGATGTTCTTATGGCATTAACGAAACTTGTAACACCAATTTTACCACATACAGCTGATGAAGTATGGCCATACATTCCAGGTGTAGCAGAAGAAAGCGTACAATTAACTAATATGCCAGAAGCTGTACAATTAGATGGTGCGGAAGTATTGAAAGCAAAATGGGATGCATTTATGACGTTACGTGATGACGTATTAAAAGCACTAGAAGTAGCTCGTAATGAAAAAGTAATTGGTAAGTCATTAAATGCGAGCATTACGTTATATCCGGCTGCAGAAATGAAAGCTATGTTAGAGTCTATTAGTGAAGACTTGAAGCAATTATTCATCGTCTCTGAGTATAAACTTGGTGGTATGATGGAAGAAGCTCCAGCGGACGCGCCTAAGTATGAGCATACAGCGGTTGTTGTTACGCAAGCAACTGGTGAAACTTGTGAGCGTTGTTGGGTAGTTTCAGAAACAATTGGTAAAGATGCTGAACATGAAACATTATGTGAGCGTTGTGCAACAGTTGTGAAAGAAAACTATATAAAATAATAAAAAAGCTGACTGCTACTGATTGAAGCAGCCAGCTTTTTTATTGAAGATATATCGAAATAACTTTCAGGCTCTTTCCTATGAAGGAAAAATGTGTGTGAGGTAAGCAAATAGATTTCGGACACACTAACTGTACATTACAGCTAGGAGGAATGTACACGTGAATGAAATCTACATGGAAATAAAAGAAGAGTTGCAATTGATGAAAAAAGAATTGCAAGAGAGACTAGCTAAAGAAGTAATGCACACTTATGATACCGAATTTGGTGAAGAACTTGGATATGAAATAAAAGAAGAAATAAAGAAGAAGCTCTTATTACATGATATAAAAGAGGACTTAAAAGATGTAGAGCGGGCGCTATTTAAAATGGAAATAGGCATGTATGGTATTTGTGAGGTGACCGGAACATATATACCGGTAAAACAAATGAAAACGATGCCGACTGCTCGTACCATTCATGAATTTTTCTACGAGAAGGTAAATGTATAAATAAGCACAACAATATTATATTACCTTTTTTTAATTTATTTTATTCTTCTATAAAGGTTCATTGTGAAAAGGTAGCAGCTATGCTAAAATTTTGAGGTACACTGTCTTTGTGGGGGAAATGAAAATGATATATTATGTAATGGCGTTATTTATTATTGCTATCGATCAAATATCGAAGTGGTTAATTGTAAAGAACATGGAATTAGGTACGAGTATTCCGATTATTGACAATGTATTATATATAACATCACATCGGAATAGAGGAGCTGCTTGGGGTATTTTAGAAAATAAAATGTGGTTCTTCTACATTATTACAGTCGTTTTTGTAGCGTTTATCGTATTTTATATGAAAAAATATGCGAAAACAGACAAACTTCTAGGTATTTCGTTAGGCTTAATTTTAGGCGGAGCAATTGGTAACTTTATTGATCGCGTATTTAGACAAGAAGTAGTGGATTTCATTCACGTGTATATTTTCTCGTACAATTATCCGGTATTCAATATAGCTGATTCAGCATTATGTATTGGTGTTGTATTAATTATTATTCAAACATTATTAGAAGGCAAGAAAACGAAGGAGTAATTGAATGAGTGAAGTAGTACAAGTAACAGTTGTAGAAGAGCAAAAAAATGAGCGGATTGATAAATTCGTTGCAGGGATAAACAATGAATGGTCACGTACACAAGTGCAGCAATGGATTAAAGACGACTTTGTGACAGTAAATGGGAAAGCGGTAAAAGGGAATTATAAAGTAAAAGAAAATGATGAGATTACAGTAACGATTCCTGAGCCAGAAGAGTTAGATATTCAACCAGAACATATGAATTTAGAAATTTATTATGAAGATGCAGATGTACTCGTTGTAAATAAGCCGCGTGGTATGGTTGTACATCCAGCACCAGGGCATACAAGTGGTACGCTTGTAAACGGTCTTATGCACCATTGTAAAGATTTATCAGGTATTAACGGTGTAATGCGTCCAGGCATCGTGCATCGTATTGATAAGGATACATCTGGATTATTAATGGTTGCTAAAAATGATATGGCGCATGAATCACTTGTAAATCAACTTGTAGCAAAAACGGTAACAAGACGTTACAAAGCGATTGTGCACGGTGTTATTCCTCATGATAAGGGAACTATCGATGCTCCAATTGGTCGAGATAAAAAAGAACGTCAAAGTATGACAGTTGATGAAAATGGTAAGAACGCTGTTACACACTTCCAAGTGTTAGAACGCTTTAAAGATTTTACACTTGTAGAATGTCGCTTAGAAACGGGACGTACGCACCAAATTCGTGTTCATATGAAATATATTGGTTACCCGCTTGCGGGAGATCCAAAATACGGTCCGAAGAAAACGTTAGATATGAATGGACAAGCACTACACGCAGGTATTTTAGGGTTTGATCATCCTCGTACTGGTGAACATATTCAGTTTGAGGCACCGCTTCCAGAAGTATTTGAAGAAGCTTTACATATTTTACGAAAATAGTATTGACAAGCCACAAAAAAACTGAGATACTGACAACAGTTAAATAATGATCCTTTAACACAGCCCCGTGAGGTTGAGAAGGTAACGGTTTGAAATACTTAGGGTATGCTGTACCCTTTTTCAAAAGTCCTCTCGCACACGCTGAGAGGACTTTTTTATACCATTACTCTCACGCAAGAAAAAAGCTTGGAGGTGTAGAGCATGCAGGAAAAAGCTGTCGTTTTAGATGACCAAATGATTCGCCGCGCTTTAACACGAATTAGTCATGAAATCGTGGAACGTAATAAAGGTGTTGATAATTGTGTTCTTGTCGGAATTAAAACACGTGGTATCTTTATTGCAAAGCGTTTAGCAGAACGTATCGGTCAAATCGAAGGAAAAAAGATTGAGGTAGGAGAATTAGACATTACTTTATATCGTGATGATTTAACACTTCAATCAAAGAATAAAGAACCGTTAGTAAAAGGTTCAGATATCCCTGTAGATATTACGAAGAAAAAAGTTATCCTTGTAGACGATGTTTTATATACAGGAAGAACAGTTCGAGCTGCGATGGATGCTCTTATGGATTTAGGAAGACCATCACAAATTCAATTAGCTGTTCTTGTAGATAGAGGTCATCGTGAGTTGCCAATTCGTGCTGATTACGTAGGAAAGAACATTCCAACATCAAGTGAAGAACGTATTGAAGTTGATTTGCAAGAGACAGATCAACAAGATCGAGTAAGTATATATGATAAAAAAACCCTTTTAAATGTAGTCCGGTGAGGCTGCCAAAGGGTCTTAACTTTCATATGTCAATTTTGGCATGCGAAAGTACAGGACTCTTTGTGTACAGTTACAAAGAGTTTTTTTATTGCAAAGATTTAAGCTGAAGGAGGATGTAACAATGGAACAAAAGCCAGTGTTAGACGTTAATGAAGTACCGAAACCGGGAAAATGGTTATTTTTAAGCATACAACATTTGTTCGCGATGTTTGGATCAACAGTGCTTGTTCCGTTTTTAACAGGATTGAACCCATCAGTAGCGTTAATATCAAGTGGATTAGGAACGCTAGCGTTTCTTCTTATAACGAAAGGTCAAGTACCTGCATACTTGGGTTCATCATTCGCATTCATCGCACCAATTATTACAGCAAAAACAGCGGGTGGCCCAGGAGCAGCGATGCTTGGTGGTTTCCTTGCAGGACTTGTGTACCTCTTAATTTCAATCGGAATTAAGAAATCTGGTTCAGAGTGGATTATGAAATTACTTCCACCGATCGTAGTTGGTCCAGTAGTAATGGTAATCGGTTTAGCTTTAGCACACACAGCAGTTAATATGGCGATGAACGGTGCGGATGGCAAGTATAGTTTCACACACTTTTCAGTAGCATTAGTGACATTAGCAATTACAATTATTTGCTCAATATTCGGAAGAGGGTTTTTCAGTATCATACCAGTTCTACTTGGCATCATCGGTGGATATATCTTTGCTTACTTTCAAGGGCTAGTAGATTTAAAGCCGGTAGCTGAGGCGAAATGGTTTACTGTACCAGATTTCACAGTACCATTTGTAACATACACTCCGGAGTTCTCATGGAAGATTGTACTTCTAATGGTACCAGTTGCACTAGTAACAATTTCAGAACATATCGGACATCAAATTGTACTTGGAAATGTTATTAAAAGAGATTTAATTGAAAAACCAGGCTTACATCGCTCAATATTCGGTGATGGTGTAGCGACATTGATCGCATCACTCATAGGCGGGCCACCAAATACAACATACGGTGAAAACATTGGAGTGCTAGCAATTACGAGAGCATACAGTGTATACTTATTCATCGGTTCAGCAGTATTCGCAATCGTGTTCGGATTTATCGGTAAGATTTCCGCACTGATTCACTCCATACCAACGCCGGTTATGGGTGGGGTATCAATCTTACTATTCGGTGTAATCGCGTCAAGCGGATTACGCATGATGGTAGACGATAAAACAGATTTAAGTGACAAACGAAACTTAATGATTGCATCAGTTATACTAGTAGTCGGTATTGGTGGAGCGGTACTTCACATAGGAGAATCGTTCCAAGTAGAAGGAATGGCACTAGCAGCAATTGTAGGTGTACTGTTACATTTACTACTACCAGAAACAAAACAATCTAAGTAGATTGCTTCATAGAAACAACCTTTTAATTCAGTCCTGTGAGACCGAAAAGGGTGGATTCTTTCTTGCACCCTAGTCTCACACGGCTAGGGTATTTTTATGCGGTTATTGTTATATAAATGCAAAGGTGTTATCATAAAAATCAGAAAGACGAGGGATGACGATGAACCATTTGTTAACGATGAGTGAATTATCGGAGCAAGAAATTTCAGAAATCCTAAAATACGCAGAAGATTTCGCGAATGGAAAAGAAGTTAAAACAACAGAGCAAACATTTGTAGCAAACTTGTTCTTTGAAAATAGTACGAGAACGAGATTTAGCTTTGAAGTTGCTGAGAAGAGACTAGGACTTGACGTATTAAACTTTTCAGCAGATTCATCTAGCGTGAAAAAAGGAGAAACATTATACGACACGATAAGAACACTAGAATCAGTCGGAACAAAAGCGGTAGTCATCCGCCATGAGCAAGATCGCTACTTTGATGAGCTGAAAGATCAAGTAAACATTCCAATCTTAAATGCTGGAGATGGATGTGGAAATCATCCAACGCAGTGCTTACTGGACCTTTTAACGATTAAACAAGAGTTTGGAAGCTTTGAAGGTTTGAAGATTGCGATAGTTGGAGATGTTCGTCATAGCCGAGTAGCACGTTCCAATGCAGAAGCGTTAACGAAGCTGGGTGCGACAATTTACTTCGCAAGCCCAGAAGAGTGGAAAGATGAAGAAAACACATTTGGAACATACAAAGCATTAGATGAACTTGTTCCAGAAGTGGATGTGATGATGTTACTTCGCGTACAACATGAACGTCATGATCATTATGAAACAGACATTATGAAAGACTATCATGAGAAACACGGGTTAACAGTGGAAAGAGAAAAATGTATGAAAGAAGGAAGCATTATTATGCATCCAGCTCCAGTAAACCGTGATGTTGAAATTGCAAGTGAACTTGTTGAGTGTGAGCGTTCACGCATATTTAAACAAATGGAAAATGGGGTTTACGTAAGAATGGCTGTACTAAAACGCGCTTTACCAAATGTATTAGGAGGAATGAAACATGAATTATTTGTTTAAAAATGGTCGTTATATGAATGAAGAAGGAAAAATCGTAGCAACAGATCTTCTCGTACAAGACGGTAACATTGCGAAAGTGGCAGAAAATATTACGGCAGATAATGTTGAAGTAATCGATGTGAACGGAAAGTTAATCGCACCTGGATTAGTAGATGTACACGTACATCTTCGTGAACCAGGTGGTGAACATAAAGAAACAATTGAAACAGGAACACTAGCAGCGGCAAAAGGTGGATTCACTACAATTTGTGCAATGCCAAATACACGCCCAGTGCCAGATTGTAAAGAACATATGGAAGACTTGCAAAAACGTATTAAAGAAAAAGCGCATGTCAACGTACTACCATACGGAGCAATTACAGTACGCCAAGCAGGTTCTGAAATGACAGATTTCGAAACGTTAAAAAATCTTGGAGCGTTTGCTTTCACTGATGACGGTGTAGGCGTACAAGACGCGAGCATGATGTTAGCTGCTATGAAGCGTGCGGCGAAATTAAATATGGCAGTAGTTGCACACTGTGAAGAGAATACACTTATTAATAAAGGTTGTGTACATGAAGGGAAGTTTTCGGAGAAACACGGATTAAACGGTATCCCATCAGTATGTGAATCTGTACATATTGCAAGGGATATTCTGCTTGCAGAAGCGGCAGATTGTCACTATCACGTATGTCACGTAAGTACGAAAGGATCTGTACGTGTAATTCGTGATGCGAAACGTGCTGGAATTAAAGTAACAGCAGAAGTAACACCGCATCACTTAGTGTTATGTGAAGATGATATCCCATCAGCTGATTCTAATTTTAAAATGAACCCACCGCTTCGTGGAAAAGAAGACCATGCAGCGCTAATTGAAGGGTTATTAGATGGAACGATCGATATAATCGCAACTGATCATGCACCGCATACAGCGGAAGAGAAAGCACAAGGAATTGAAAGAGCACCATTCGGAATTACTGGTTTCGAAACAGCATTTCCACTTTTATACACAAACCTTGTGAAAAAAGGGATTATTACACTAGAACAGTTAATTCGATTGTTAACAGAAAAGCCAGCGGATACATTCGGCTTAGAAGCAGGTCGCATAAAAGAAGGTAGAGCAGCTGACATTACAATCATTGATTTAGAACGAGAAGAAGAGATTGATCCAACAACATTTTTATCAAAAGGAAAAAATACACCATTCGCAGGTTGGAAATGCCAAGGATGGCCAGTAATGACAATCGTTGGTGGTAAGATCGCATGGCAAAAGGAGAGTGCATTAGTATGAAAAGACAACTTATCTTAGAAGATGGAACAGTGTTAATTGGAACAGGTTTCGGAGGAGAAATCGAAAAGTCAGGTGAGGTTGTATTTACAACCGGAATGACTGGATACCAAGAAACATTATCTGATCCATCATATTGCGGTCAAATTGTAACATTTACGTACCCATTAATCGGAAACTACGGCATTAACCGTGACGATTTTGAATCAATTCACCCATCTGTAAATGGTTTAATTGTAAACGAAATTTGTGATCATCCATCAAACTTCCGTAATGAAATTTCGTTAAATGATTACTTAAAAGAAAGAAGTATACCAGGATTAGCGGGAATTGATACGAGAAAATTAACAAGAAAAATTCGTCAATATGGGACATTACGCGGACGTCTTTGTAACATGGATGCGGATGTAGAATACATTGTAAACCAATTAAAAGCGACAGTATTTACAGATCATGTGAAACGAGTATCAACAAAAGATCCATACCCAAGTCCAGGTCGTGGTCATCGAGTTGTACTTGTAGACTTCGGAATGAAACATGGTATTTTGCGAGAGTTAAATAAGCGTGACTGTGATGTAATTGTTGTACCTTACAATACAACAGCAGAAGAAATTTTACGCCTTAGCCCAGATGGAATTATGTTAAGTAATGGACCTGGAGATCCAAAAGATGTACCAGAAGCAATCGAAATGTTAAAAGACATTATCGGTAAAGTTCCTTTATTCGGAATTTGCCTAGGACATCAATTATTTGCGCTAGCATCTGGTGCAAATACAAGTAAGTTAAAATTCGGTCACCGTGGTTTAAACCATCCAGTAAAACATCTTGCAACTGGAAAAGTAGCAATTACATCTCAAAACCATGGTTACGCAGTAGAAGAAGAATCAGTTAAAAATACAGAGCTTGAGATTACACACGTTGCTTTAAATGATGGAACAGTAGAAGGTCTTCGTCATACGAAGTTCCCAGCATTTACAGTACAATACCATCCAGAAGCTTCAGCAGGACCAGAAGATGCAAATGATTTATTTGAAGATTTCTTAACAATGATTGAAAACTTCAAGAAAGAAGGGGAAGAGTTATGCCAAAACGCCTAGACATTAACACAATTTTAGTAATCGGATCAGGACCAATTGTAATTGGACAAGCAGCGGAATTTGACTACTCTGGTACACAAGCTTGTCAATCTCTTAAAGAGGAAGGTTACAAAGTAATCCTTGTTAACTCTAACCCAGCAACAATTATGACGGATACTGCAACAGCAGATAAAGTATACATTGAGCCGTTAACATTAGAATTTGTAAGCCGTATTATTCGTAAAGAACGTCCAGATGCAATCTTACCAACATTAGGTGGTCAAACAGGTTTAAACATGGCTGTTGAACTTGCGAAATCAGGCGTACTTGAAGAGTGCGGAGTTGAAATTTTAGGAACAAAATTATCAGCAATCGAGCAAGCGGAAGATCGTGATTTATTCCGTACATTAATGAAAGATTTAAATGAACCAACACCACCGAGTGAAATTATTCATAACCTTGATGAAGCATATGAATTCGTAAAAGAAATCGGTTATCCAGTAATCGTTCGTCCAGCATTTACATTAGGAGGAACTGGCGGCGGTATTTGTAATAACGAAGAAGAGTTAATTGAAATCGTAACAAGTGGTTTAAAACATAGCCCAGTAACACAATGTTTATTAGAGAAAAGTATTGCTGGCTGCAAGGAAATTGAATATGAAGTAATGCGTGATTCAAATGATAACGCAATCGTAGTGTGTAACATGGAAAATATCGATCCAGTTGGGGTTCATACAGGTGATTCTATCGTTGTAGCACCGAGCCAAACGTTAAGTGACCGTGAATATCAAATGTTACGTAATACATCATTACGAATCATTCGTGCATTAGAAATTGAAGGTGGATGTAACGTTCAGCTTGCACTTGATCCACATAGCTTTCAGTACTATGTAATCGAAGTAAATCCACGTGTAAGTCGTTCATCTGCACTAGCATCTAAAGCAACTGGATATCCAATTGCGAAATTAGCAGCGAAAATTGCAGTCGGCTTAACATTAGATGAAATTATAAACCCGGTAACACAAAAAACATATGCTTGCTTCGAGCCAGCATTAGACTATGTTGTTTCAAAAATTCCACGCTGGCCATTTGATAAATTTGAATCAGCGAACAGAACGCTTGGTACACAGATGAAGGCTACTGGTGAAGTTATGTCAATCGGACGTAATTTAGAAGAATCATTATTAAAAGCGATTCGTTCTTTAGAACTTGGTATTTATCACCTAGAATTAAATCACTTAAAAAAACTAGATAAAGAAACGATGAAAAAACGCATTATTAAAGCAGACGATGAGCGACTGTTTGTTGTAGCAGAAGCGATTCGCCAAGGTGTAACGAAAGAAGAAATCAACTCATGGTGTGAAATGGACTTCTTCTTCTTACAAAAAGTTGAAAATATCGTAAACATGGAACGCGAAGTAAAAGCGAATGTAGGAAATATGGAAGTGTTACAATCTGCAAAAGAAATGGGCTTCAGTGATCATTACATTGCAGCTGCTTGGAACAAAACTGAGCGTGAAATTTACGATATGCGTAAAGAAAATAATATGACACCAGTATTCAAAATGGTAGATACTTGTGCGGCAGAGTTTGAATCTGCAACACCGTATTACTACAGCACATACGCTGATGAAAACGAATCAATTGTGACAGATCGTAAGAGTGTAGTTGTACTAGGATCTGGTCCAATTCGTATCGGTCAAGGTGTTGAGTTTGACTACGCAACAGTTCACTCTGTATGGGCAATTAAAGAAGCTGGATATGAAGCAATCATCATTAATAACAACCCAGAAACTGTTTCAACAGACTTCAGTATTTCTGACAAATTATACTTTGAACCATTAACAATCGAAGATGTAATGCACATCATTGATTTAGAAAAGCCAGAAGGTGTTATCGTTCAGTTCGGCGGACAAACGGCAATTAACTTAGCGGCGAAATTAGAAGAACACGGTGTGAAAATTTTAGGAACATCACTTGAAGATTTAGACCGTGCAGAAGATCGTGATAAATTCGAAGCTGCATTAACACAACTAGGTATCCCGCAACCAGTAGGTAAAACAGCAACAACTGTAGAACAAGCGGTAGCAATCGCTGAAGAAATTGGTTACCCAGTATTAGTAAGACCATCTTACGTACTAGGTGGACGTGCGATGGAAATCGTATATCGTCAAGAAGAACTACTGCACTACATGAAAAACGCAGTTAAAGTTCATGCAGATCATCCAGTATTAATCGACCGTTACATGGTTGGTAAAGAAATTGAAGTAGATGCAATTTCAGATGGTGAAAATGTATTCATTCCAGGTATTATGGAACATATTGAACGCGCTGGAGTTCACTCTGGTGACTCAATTGGAGTATATCCACCACAAAGCTTATCGGCAAAACTGAAAGAACAAATTATGGAACATACAATTGCACTTGGAAAAGGTTTAAACATTGTTGGATTACTAAATATCCAGTTTGTAGTATTTGAAGATCAAGTGTATGTAATTGAAGTAAATCCGCGTGCGAGTCGTACAGTACCATTCTTAAGTAAAATTACAGGCGTACCGATGGCGAATGTCGCAACGAAAGTTATTTTAGGTCAAAACCTTGTAGAACAAGGATATGGAACTGGTTATCACCCAGAAGAGAAGGAAGTGTATGTAAAAGCTCCAGTATTCTCATTTGCGAAACTACGCTCAGTTGATACAACATTAGGACCTGAAATGAAATCAACTGGGGAAGTAATGGGTAAAGATTTAACGCTTGAAAAAGCATTATACAAAGGGCTAGTTGCTTCTGGAATTAACATTCCAACGCACGGATCAGTAATCATTACTGTAGCGGATAAAGATAAAGAAGAAGCAATGGAAATTGCAAAACGTTTCCACGAAATCGGTTATAACTTATTAGCAACAGCTGGAACAGCACAATCGTTAGCGGAGCAAAATATACCAGTGCAAGTTGTAAACAAAATTGATTCTGAAGACTACAACTTACTTGATATTATCCGTCAAGGAAAAGCACAGTTTGTAATCAATACATTAACAAAAGGAAAACGACCAGCGCGTGATGGTTTCCGCATTCGCCGTGAATCAGTAGAAAATGGTGTAGCTTGCTTAACATCACTTGATACAACAAGAGCAATCTTACGAGTATTAGAATCTATGACATTCTCAGCTCATTCAATGAAAGAAATTACGCAAACAAAGCGTCACGAGGTGGTACATGCATGATGCAAAAGCAAAATATGATTGTCGTTAATCAAAAAGAAATCGCAAAAAACATTTACGAATTAGTGCTTCAAGGAACTTTAGTACAGCAAATGAACGAACCAGGGCAGTTTGTACACATTAAGGTAGCAGAGGGTATTGCGCCCCTTTTGCGCCGCCCAATTAGTATTTGTAATGTAGATCAAGAGAAGAACGAATTTACAATGCTATATCGTGCGGAAGGGCAAGGGACAAAAACATTAGCAACTAGAAAACAAGGTGAAATGGTAGACGTACTAGGACCACTAGGACACGGTTTTCCTGTAGAAGAAGCGGAGGATGGACAAACAGCTTTGTTAGTAGGCGGGGGAATTGGTGTACCACCACTTTATGAATTATCACAGCGCCTCGTTGCAAAAGGTGTACGTGTCATTCACATCTTAGGTTTTCAAACGAAAGATGTTGTTTTCTATGAAGAAAAATTTGCAGAACTTGGTGATACGTACGTTGCGACAGTAGACGGTACACACGGTACAAAAGGGTTTGTCACAGATGTAATTGATAATTCCGGAATTGGCTTTGACATTCTTTATTCGTGTGGTCCGCTAGCAATGCTTCGTGCATTAGAAGGACGTTACAAAGAGAAAAAAGCCTATATTTCATTAGAAGAACGTATGGGTTGTGGTATTGGAGCTTGTTTCGCATGTGTATGCCACTTACAAGAAGATCCAAGTGGACATTCTTATAAGAAGGTGTGTAGCGACGGACCAGTATTTCCAATTGGGGAGGTTGTACTATGAACAGATTGCAAGTTGAATTACCAGGATTATCATTAAAAAATCCAATTATACCGGCATCTGGATGCTTTGGATTTGGTCGTGAATATGCACAGTTTTACGATTTAAGTGTATTAGGATCAATCATGATTAAAGCGACGACAGAACAACCCCGCTATGGAAATCCAACGCCTCGCGTTGCTGAAACACCGGGCGGCATGTTAAATGCAATCGGACTTCAAAACCCAGGTTTAGAAAAAGTAATGAATTCTGAATTACCATGGCTAGAACAATTTGACCTTCCAATTATTGCAAACGTTGCAGGCTCACAAACTGAGGATTACGTAGCGGTTGCAAAGGAAATTTCTAAAGCGCCTAATGTCCATGCACTAGAATTAAATATTTCTTGTCCAAACGTAAAAACAGGTGGTATCGCCTTTGGTACAAATCCTGAAGTTGCTGCTGATTTAACGAAGCGAGTAAAAGAGGTTTCTGAAGTACCTGTATATGTGAAGTTGTCACCGAACGTGGCAAACATTGTGGAAATTGCAAAAGCGATTGAAAATGCAGGTGCAGATGGTTTAACGATGATTAATACATTGCTTGGTATGCGTCTAGATTTAAAAACAGCTAAACCAATTTTAGCAAACCGCACAGGTGGATTATCAGGTCCTGCGGTTAAGCCAGTAGCAATTCGTATGGTACATGAGGTAAGTCAGGCGGTTAACATTCCAATTATCGGAATGGGTGGTATTGAAACAGCGGAAGATGTAATTGAATTCTTCTATGCAGGTGCAAGTGCGGTTGCAGTTGGTACAGCAAACTTTATTGATCCGTTCGTATGTCCGACAATTATTGAAGAATTACCAGCATTATTAGATGAATTAGGATTTGATCACATTTCGGAATGTCAAGGAAGGAGCTGGAAGCAAACATGTCACAGTCGTTAATCGTTGCACTAGATTTTCCAGGGAAACGAGAGGTAGAACAATTTTTACGCCACTTTGAAGGGGAAGAGTTATTTGTCAAAGTTGGTATGGAGTTGTTTTACAAAGAGGGCCCTGCAATTATTACGTACTTAAAAGAAAAAGGACATAAAATCTTTCTAGATTTAAAACTTCATGATATTCCGAATACAGTGAAAAGCGCTATGCGTAGCCTAGCTAGTCTAGATGTTAATATGGTAAATGTTCATGCTGCTGGGGGAAGCAGTATGATGAAAGCTGCGATTGAGGGATTAGAGGAAGGTAAGCAAGAAGGAAAAGAGAGACCAATTTGTATTGCAGTTACACAATTAACAAGCACTTCGGAAACTATGATGAAAAAAGAGATTGGCATTGAGAAAACGTTAGAAGAAGCGGTTGCTCATTATGCAAAATTAACGAAAGAAAGTGGACTTGATGGAGTTGTTTGTTCAACACTTGAAGTTCCAAAATTACGTGAAGTATGCGGAAATGAATTTGTAACAGTAACACCGGGGATTCGTCTTGCAAGTGATGATGTAAATGACCAAGTGCGGGTTGCAACACCGAAACGTGCGAGGGAACTTGGCTCAAGCTATATCGTAGTTGGACGTAGTATTACAAAAGCAGAAAATCCGCTTGAAGCGTATAAAACAGTAAAACAACAGTGGGAAGGTGTAACAGTATGAAAAAAGAAATCGCATCGCATTTATTAGAAATTGGAGCAGTATTTTTACAACCGAACAATCCATTCACGTGGTCTTCTGGTATGAAATCACCAATTTATTGTGATAACCGTTTAACTTTATCTTATCCAAAAGTACGTCAAGCGATTGCATCTGGATTAGAAGAGTTAATAAAAGAACACTTTCCAACTGTAGAAGTTATTGCAGGAACAGCAACTGCTGGTATTGCGCACGCTGCATGGGTAAGCGATCGTATGGATTTACCAATGTGCTACGTACGTAGTAAAGCAAAAGGCCACGGTAAAGGGAATCAAATCGAAGGAAAAGCTGAAAAAGGTCAAAAAGTAGTAGTAGTAGAAGACTTAATTTCAACTGGTGGTAGTGCAATTACATGTGTAGAAGCACTTCGCGAAGCTGGCTGTGAAGTATTAGGAATCGTATCAATCTTCACATACGAACTTGAAGCAGGTAAAGAAAAACTAGAAGCAGCTAACGTAGCATCATACTCTTTAAGCGACTACAGTGCATTAACTGAAGTAGCAGCAGAAAAAGGTATGATCGGACAAACTGAAACGAAAAAATTACAAGAGTGGCGTAAAAATCCAGCTGACGAAGCTTGGATTACAGCGTAACATGAAAAAAGACGATTGCGGGGGGAACCGCAGTTGTCTTTTTTTATAGAAAATAAGGCAAATAAAAGAAATTAAAGCGAATGCTTACAGTTGATAAACGGATAGTCCCAATAATAACTATTTATTTTCTAGTACAGCCTCGTATCCTATTACAAACAATAAAGTCATATAAGAAACAATAAATGAGAAAATGCTATACATACCGACCCAGAAGAAAAACTTTGGGGTAAAGGCGATAACACCTAAAATAAGAAAACTAGCAAACGTTACAATCGGCATTACGTAATACGTTTTCGTTCTACGCGTTCCAATAACAGAAACGATAAAGATAAGTAATGGACAAATTAATAAGACGAAAATCAATTCATTCATAGTTATGTCCCCTCGTATAGTATATTTA
>NUMR01000078.1 GCA_002578045.1 Bacillus cereus | reverse complement strand
AACAGTAATATTTTTATAATTCATATTAACATCCTCCTAAAATCGTAATCATTAATAAATTTTATTGTTTCATAAAGTGAATAGTAAATGTTATTAACAATTATATATGCTAGCTAATATAATAGCCAGTATAAACGCTTGGATTACTTTCTAACTAAACGTACAATTTTCTTTTTTTAATATGGTAACCCCTATTACGTATTCATTGATTTTTTATGTACATTTGATATAATTTACTTAAAGTATCACACCGTAACATTCCGTATATAATAAAAGAAGGGATGCACTAACATCTCTTCCAGTAACTGCTACCGTCAGGGTGGTCGGTTGCTAAAAATTAATTTTTGCGTTTTTTAGAAGTATTTTTTAAATTTGAAACACTATCATTTTCCTTCTTTTTTTGTTCCTCTTCTTCTTTCTCTTTCTGTTCTTTTATATCAACCAACATACTTTCAAATTGTGACAATAAATAATTTCGATTTTGAGAAATAATTGTAGCTTTAAAAGCCCATGAAAAAACAACTGTAATACATACTAAACCAAACAAAGCAATCACAGGAGAAAGTTCATGCACATATTTAGCATGAAAAATAATTAACATATAATCTTTTAATAAAAACGTAAACATAAACAATATAACTGAGGCAATCACAGGAAAACCTTTAGATAGATCATAAAAAGCTTTATTAATAGCACTAGTACGATTAATAACATCTTTTATTGTTTCTAAATCCAACATAGCTAATTCTTTTTTTTTCTCATTTAACTCTTCTAAACTATCAGAATTACATAAATCAAAATTCTCTGAAACAAATTTTACAAATTCCCTCCATTTTGATAATAACAACTTCTTTTTGAGTAAACTAATCATAAAACACCCCTTATAATTTTTATTTTATATATTAATATTATGAAATGAATTTTGCAACATGGGTGTTTTGCCCGAATCCTCGAAATAATATGGTAACCCCTAGTAATACAATCTCACCAATAATTTCACGTACTATATCCAATGTGTAAAACCAAATCTTGCGATAAGACCCTTTCTATCATCCGTCTCCTTATCTTATAACCAAGTAAGTAGTAAATCTCTTATTTATTCCACTATCTAAGTGAGTAATTCCCCCAAGTATTAAACAATCCAATGTTTTTTCATCTTTTTTTAAAATTTAATCTTGACTAAAGGTCTTAAGAATTTTTATCATGTGGGAACAGTTAAGGAATACGGCTGGAAGGCAGATTTATCCCCTACTTTGAAAGATCACAAAAAAAGTAATCAATCAAAATAGATGGATAAGCGTCTTGTTTTCGCCATGCGGTCACTTATAAGGTATCCGTATGTATAGACCCTGTTCACTCAGCGATTTCCATCGCATACATCCTTTTTCTATGGCTTGTCCTTGTAATATCGTCCCTACACGACAAACTGAATGTACTCCCTAGCACCGTAATGCTAACGATAACCACCCGAACCTTTTAGAGAATCGTCTCTGGGCAAGTTCTCGCCCTCCCTCACCAGAAGAACAGGATTCCGATGAGGGGTGCTGTTTTTGTAGGCGCATACTCTGTACCCCCTGCACGACCAACAGCTAGCCACGCCGTAACACGTTCCCGCTAAATATATGGCAGCACGGAATTACGGCTTATCAGTTTTTATTTACGTGGTATCAGGCAATTCCACGCGAACAAAAAACAAAAAGGCATTATCCATACCTAAATGCCCTGTATATGTACAAGACTTCTAGGTATAGATAACGCCCTTTAGATACAGTTACTTTATACATCAAATAATACTAGCGTTTACTAGTTGAAAAATGTATTACATAACGGTACAATAGGTGTATCTAACAAGCCTTGTTGGGCTAAAACAAGGCAAATAACTTATCTGACGGGGTAAGCGTCTTATAAGTCGAAGTCCTGTATGTGTGTACAGGTCATTCTAGTAAGTGTTGGTAGCAATTACTAGAACTGAGTCATTCCCGCTAAAGGTTGGTAGCCGTTAGCATATGGGAGTGGCTTTTTGTTTTTGTTCATATTCAATTGTTTATGTAAAATATCAAATTATGTTTTGTTTTGTAGAATGTTGCTTGTTGTTTATTACGTTACAATAAGCTTTTTTGTTTGTAAACAGCGAAATGGCAACTTAAAACTACGCATAAGTGTAAATGTATACCTACGAAAAAGTGTAAATGTATACTTTTCTACCATACTTTTAAATTTGGTATACTATTTCTTACTTACGCATAAGTAGAAATGTATACTTAGAACCTCATTTTGATAATTGATTCCTTTCTAAAAATTGCAATTAACCCTTTATTAACAATATATAGAGAACTACTCTCTAAACTACGCATAAGTGTAAATATATACTTTTACACCTTTAAAATCACCCGTTTTATAAACTACGTATAAGTAGAAAAGTAGAAATGTATACTAAAAAATATTACGCTTCGGTATACTTTTCTACTCTTTCAATAAATTTGTTGAAAAAATATAAACTTTTCTTCGGTATACTGTTGCGAATATTGTATGTAGATGTTACATTTTACTCAAAGGTATACTTATTCGGAGTTTTATGGAGGAATGTCGAAAATGACTAGACAAGCAACTACATACGTGATTGGTAACTTTAAAGGTGGAGTTGGAAAAACTAAAACAGCAACAATGTTGGCTTATGAAGCAGCTACTGTATTTAATGAGAAATGTCTATTAGTAGATATGGACCCTCAGGGTAATGCTACAAGAGTCCTTGCTAAAACTGGTGACATTGAACAAATAGACAAGTCTATTACTGATGGATTTCTAAATCAAAATTTAGAGAATGAGATTATCCCAGTTATTGAGAATTTGGATATCGTTCCATCTAATACTTCATTTAGAAAGATTTCGAAAATCCTCTTCGATATGTTCCCAAAAGATGAACTTGCACAAATTACTTATTTAAAGAAATTGCTAGAACCATTAAAAGATAAATATGATCGTATTTACATTGATGTACCACCAACAATCAGTGACTACTCAGATAATGCTATGATAGCAGCTGATTATTGTATTATCGTTCTACAAACACAAGAGCTGTCTTTAGAGGGTGCTCAAACATATATCGCTTATATGCAGTTCTTAGCAGAAACATATGATGCAGACCTACAAGTTTTAGGTATTATTCCAATGATGTTACATCAAGGAAAACGAGTGGATAATAAAGTATTACAACAAGCTCAGGAAATGTATGGAGGAAACGTTCTAAATACAATCGTGAGATATCAAGAACGCTTAAAAGTGTATGATATCGAAGGGATCCATAAAAATGTTAACGTTAGCGGTAATATTGATATGTGGGATGAAAAAGCACATCAGTTATTCATCGATGTTCTTAGCGAACTTAATGAACATGAAAATTATTTTGCTACTATTAACGCTTAAGGAGGAAGTTCAGAATGTCTAAAGCACCATTTCAGCCTATAGTCACAAAACCTGGAAACACTTTAAATGACAAAGGTGTACAGATAAAAGGAACTAACGATTTTGGCCGTAATAGTGAGCCTGTTAAAAAACAAGTTATTAAGCCTATTATCAATAAAGGAAAAGTAACAGCTCCTGAGAAACCTGATCAACGTTTGGTTCCATCTAAAACAGCTAAAATTTCACCCGCTGTTTTATTAAAGTTAAATACACTTAAACCATTTATTAAAGAACAAGAAAGCATGGATAAGGCATCTATTAACAGTATTATCGATATGCTTCTTGAAAGCTATGTAAATACTAAATTAACAACGAGACAATCTGAAGGCTATAAAGGGATGTATAAACACCTTTATGAAATGTTAGAAAAGAAATAACAAGCGAAATGTTTTAAATAGGAGTGGTACCTGTGGAAAATAAGAGTAATTCTTTTGTGGTGACTTTGACGCCTATTACCGAAAGTTCAGATTTAACTATTCAAAGCGATCATACTGACATGGAAAAGGAAAAGCAAGACCGAACCTTCCCAGAAGAGGACAAGATCTTTGAAAAACCTAAGAGAAAACTTACTACGAAAGAGTTGCCGAAATCTTTCCGTGTCTCATTAGAAACACATACAGCAATTTCAACACTTGCTACAATTGAAGATATGAAAATTTATGAAGTTATAAATATGTTAATCGAAGAAAAAGTTGCTGCATTACCTGAACCAAAACAAAAGCTAGTAAGAAATGCTGTAAAACAAGTACTTGAAGTAAATAAAAGTCGAGAATAGGTATAAATTTATAAAATTATGTCTGTACGAAAATAAGCCCTATCTTTGTAGGGCTTCTCGTTTTAAGTAATTATATTTTCACCAGAACCTCCACCACGGCTTCTTCTTCTCTTTCGCAGCAGCAACCTCATCCCGAAACTCCTGCATCATTCTCTTCGTTTCCTGCATCTCACGTAGCGTTTTCATAAGCGTCTCATCACGTGCCTCCAATCGTTTTTCCACTCGTTCATTGTGCGCTTCTACACTCGCTTTAATTTCTTCATTATTCTGCTTCGCCTGCTCACTCAGTCGCTTCTCCATTGCTAACATACTCTGGTTCATTTCTTGCGCCATAACGCTGTACTGTTGCTGTAATTGCTGTTTAATGTGGAATGGCACTAAGTCCGTTTCCTCAGACTCTTCTTGAATCAAATCTGGATTAACTTTTTCTATTTGCTGTACAATCATCTTCGCAGCCTTCTCTAGCGTCATACCGCCATGCTTACTCAGTTCAATTAATTTCTCAATCACCATAACGTCATGCGAAGTGTATTGGCGTCTACCACGATTGTCCTTCTTTACAACGAATTTTTCACGTTGTAACACTTCCATGTACTTTCTAAGGGTACTATCGGATATTCCTAGTCGTTTGTATACTTCACTAGCAGAATAAACAATCTCCGCCATAGCGTCACAACACCTCCTAGTGAGAGTATTCCATGATGGTTAAGAAATTCCTGCAAAGAAAAATTCACTATGTTATAACTATATTTTTTGACTACTTTTCTTATTTATCCATTGTTAGGAATAAGATGTCACTTCGCCCTAACAAATATAATACTTATATAAATCCTTGTGACACAAGGGGTGTGTAGGTGTTATGGACAACCACTTTAAACCCCAACTTCAGCGTACAAGTTTTACTATCTATAATATATATAATTTATTACGGCATTTTTGTTAGGACGGCATGACAAAAAATCTATAAAAAAAGCCGTCAAATGACGGCTCTTTTTTGTTAACCAAACTATTCTTTTATCAAAAATTTATCGAATAAAAAAAACAATTTTAACCGTTGACGGCTATTTTTATATGTGGTAAAATTTTAAGTAAGATAACCGATAACGGTTGAAAAAGGAGGAAGTAGCGATGAACGTAATGAAAAAAGCTTGGGAAATTGCTCGTAAAGGTCAAAGACAATTTGGTGGTAAAGTTAAAGAATATTTTTCTCAAGCTTTAAAAATGGCGTGGAACATCGCGAAAAAAGAAATGAAATATGTACAACTAACAAAAGAAGAGTTTATGAACGAAATTCTTAGTAAAGGCAAATTTGAAGGGTTTTTAACTTACAAAAATGAATTTAAAAATACTCAAAAAATCAATGTAGCAGCTGATTTAGAGAAAAAAGAAATTACAGTTGATATGGGTTTAAAATCATTGTATCAAGATTTGTCAGAAGCTATTAACAACTATAGAAGACATAATAACTATGCAGGAAACGGAACAGAAGTTTATTTTTGGAGAGCTAATTAAATGAATAATCCACTAGATTATATCATGGGTGTTGTAGAAGCGGGAGAAATGTGGGGTCTTTCACCTGATCGGGTGAAAGGTCTCTGTCAAAAGGGTGAAGTAATTGCTAAAAAAGTCGGAAATAGTTGGATACTCGATAAAAATCAACCGAACCCAAAGGGCGGAAGAAGAATGAGATTAGGGGGAGTAAAAATGAGAACATGGGAACGTAACGAATATAAAGTGGTAGAAGTAGAGCTTGATAGAGATTTACACGCTTTTGATGTAATCAAGAAAGAAAAAGTCATTGCTACAATTACGCCTAATACCATCGAAGATATGAACCAGATTATCGAAGATTTAAACAACGGTGAAGATGTAGATGGTTGGGAAGATGGAATGGGTAATACGATTTATATTGAGGTAGAGTAAATGCCGAAAATAACAGATTTAACAGGTTGTCGTTTTGGTCGACTGTTAGTTATTAAACAGGCAGGAACTGAAAATAACAAGCGAACATGGCTATGCAAATGCGATTGCGGAAACGAAATAATCCTAAAAGGCACTTATTTAAAAACAGGAGACACGAGGTCATGCGGTTGCCTAAAAAAAGAAGAAGAACAGGAAAACTTGCGAAATAAGTATAATGACAAACGTGTTAATGGTGTTGTAAAACCATTGTTTAAAGGAAAAGAGCCACGAAGAGATAGCACTACTGGGTACAGAGGAGTAACTAAATATTACACGCGAAAATCCAAAGAACTGCGTTATCGTGCATGGATAACTGTTAAAGGAAAAAAGTACTATAAATCTGGATTTAAAACTGCTTCAGAAGCCTACTATAAAGGAAGGTTAACCTTAGAAAAAGAACATTTACCAAAGTGAAAAAAGCCGCCCAACAGGACGGCTTTCATTGTTTATTTTTTTATATACTCGTACCACCATTTCCGCTCATCCATCCAAGCAGTAATTTTATCAAGTTCAGTGTTCGGTAAAACTTCAGTTTGTAAGTACGCCACCCCAGCTAATGGATCAGAAACAACTTTCCCTTTAGTTCCACGCTCATTCATGGCATTCAGAACTTCTTGTACTAAGGAAATACCAAAACCACCAGATTTAACGTATTGATAACCACTATTACTTTGCTTCTCTCCTGTAAACCAAGATAATGTTTTGTCACCTTGCAATAAATTAATATCCACTTTTCCGATACCATCAATATAACCATTATCGCTATATTGCCAGATGTCACAAGGGTAAGACGGTTTCTTTTGTGGACGGCCATCATTTGTTCCATAGCGCGGTAACCAAATAAAATCAGCTTGTACACTTTGTAAATTATAGTCACCGTACATATGGTGAGCTACATAAAACCCTACTTTCCAACCTGCAGCTTTACATGTATCAATAAACGCTTGCGATGCTTTAGCTAAAGCATTAAGGTTACCTTTGCTTTTCATCGACTTTACTGTATCATCTTCCACATCTAATACTAGGAACTTAGCATTAGGATTTACTCTTGCTAGAAAGTCATTAGCTTCCACAATTGCATCAGCTACAGATACGAAACACCCATAAGCATATGCTGCATGTGGAATACCATATGATTCTAATGCAGCAACATACTCATTGTATTTTTCGTCTTTCTTGTTTGAACCATATTGCACACGGCAAATAGCTAAAGCTAATTGTGGTGCTAATACACCCCAATTTGGATTCCCGTTATGGTATGAAATATCTACAATATGTTTTGTCATTATTCATCGTCTCCTTCATTCTTTACGTCATGATCTGACCAAATCCCTAAAGCGATACCTACAGTTAATAGATAAGGCGCCAATTCATCTAAAAAACTTTTTGCTTCCGGAACGCCGAACTTCGTAAACAAAAATCCAAGCAAAGAAAAAACCGCAACCCATGTTTTCCAGTTGCGGAATCGTTTTTTAATATTTTCATTTGGTTGATTCATAGTTAATTTATCTCCTTTTCTACATTTTCTAGGCGCTTATGCGCTTGTTTGGTACTTTCTTCAACCCTTGTAATACGTTCCCCCAGTACAATCATCTGTTTTTCATTTGCCTTTAAATCAATGCGAATGTCATCAACACCTTTACTTATATACTCTAATTTCGCGTTTGTTTCTGCCCCTTGTCTACCATCTGACTTAATCTCTTTCGAGCGGTTCAGTGAATAAGACATATATCCTATCAATGCTGATGCGATTGCAATAAGTACTCCTACTTCAATTGTCATTTCTTCACTCCTTTCAAGCAAAATAAAAAAGCCTGCTTATGCACGCTTGATTTGTTTTAAATGCCGTATTTTATTCAACTTCTTTCAGCTGCTGATACGGAACCCCTGTAATGTGTTGATATTGTTCAGGGGTAATTTTATTACATTGTACAAATATCGCTACATCATCTTCTGAATAAAATTCTGGATAATACATCTGGCATACCCTATAAAAATCCAACATACTAAAGTACTCCCTTCTCTGTCAGAGATATAATCAAAGTTGCTTGTTGTTGTTTTAATTCGGAAATTTGTCCATCTTTTTTCATAGAATCTAAAATAAGAGATGCGTTTTGCTGTTGTAGCTCTTTTATTTCGTCAATGGGATCTTTTATGACAAACTCTGTTTTGTCCATGATTTGAGATATAGCTTCTTCTGTAAGAGTTGTTTCTTGTTCCAAGTATGTGTAAATAGGAAATACCATTAATTCAACAGATGAAGTTAANNTCTACGATGGCTATTTTAAATTTCAATTTCTTACCCCCTAAACGATATCATTTGGTGTAGTAATGGGATTAATGGAATCATCTAATAACGCTGCTGTCATCCCACTGTTTTTGAGATAATTTCCATAGCGTACTACTCCAGACGAACTCGATGTAATCTGCATACCATATCTCATACGTTTTTGACCTTCTGTACGTCTAACAATATTATCTGTAGCACGTAAGAAATTTGAATTTGAGTAAACAAGAATCCCATCATAACGATTTTCTTCATATTGCGATGCATCAGTAATACAGTTACTAATTATCCGAACATCTTTTGCATTATCACGGATGGTAATTCCGTGGTACCAAATATTAGATAAAAGGTTATTAACTAGATAAATATTATCCGTTCCTTCACCTTCTACTTTTATCCCTTCAGCGCGAATATCTTTACCTATATTAGTTTCTGCTATGACATTTTTACTAGAAACAATATGAACTCCAGTTCCATTAACATCCCTAAACTTGTTTCCAGAAATGGTTGCCGTATTAACAAACCCTAATTGAATACAACGTTTGTCTTCTACCATTCCATCAATAACATTTTCTGATACGTTTATATGCTCAAGAAAAACACCTGTATAACCGTAAATACGAATTCCTTGCTGTTTTAAAACACGATTCATAATGTTATTAGATATATCAATATTTTTACAAGGTTGCGTTACTCCTGTTTGATTACCATTTGCATCTAATGTACTTTC
>NUMR01000077.1 GCA_002578045.1 Bacillus cereus | reverse complement strand
TTTGTGGGCAGTAAGACTCCCACCTCAAAATTCGGCGGATGCGAGGAAGTTAGGTGGGAGATAACGGCTCGTAAAAGCCCGATTGGTGAGGGCTAATCATCAGTGGGGGATGGACAAAACCCCCGCTGATTAAAGTTTCACTTTATGATGAAAAAAATTTTCTTTTTAAAACTTGATTAAAGAAAAAATATTTTATATACTAGTTCATGTAAACGGTTTACTAGATTATATTTTGCTAGAAACGAAGGGAAGATTCGTATGGAAACAAGGGGGAGAGTAATCGGGATTGATATCGGTACCACAAGTACAAAAACGGTTGTGTTCACAGAAAAAGGAAAAGTCGTTGCATCACATGCAGTTGATTATCCAATTATTCAACCGAACGTCGGATGGGCTGAGCAAGATCCTGACGTAATATGTGCTGCTGTTTATAAAACTGTAAGCGTTGCCATCAAAAAAAGTAATGTATTACCAGAAGATATTTCTTCAATCGGTATAAGTACAGCAATGCACGCATTAATTGCAGTAAATGAAAACGGTGCACCGTTAACGCGCTCTATTATTTGGGCAGATAATCGGAGTACGAAACAAGCAGAAAAATTATTACAACATATGAATGGACATGAAATTTATAAACGTACAGGGACACCAATTCATCCGATGTCGCCACTATCTAAATTGTTATGGATGAAAGAAGAAGAACAAGAATTATATAAAAGTACTTATAAATTTATTTCTATTAAAGAGTATGTGATTTACCAATTATTTTCACGCTACGTAGTTGATTATTCGATTGCTTCTGCTACAGGGTTATTCAATTTAGAAACGCTAAATTGGGATGTTGATGTGCTGGAAATGTTAAATATTTCTTCAGAACAATTATCAACTCCAGTACCAACTACATATATTTTATCGGGTATGAAACCAGAATTAGCACAAAAGATGGGGATTCGTGAAGATACTCCAGTTGTTATTGGTGCAAGTGATGGTGTTCTTGCGAATGTAGGCGTTGGAGCAATATCGCCTGGATCAGCTGCAATTACGATTGGAACAAGTGGTGCAGTTCGAACAATTTCATCTAGTGTTAATACAGATGAAAAAGGAAGAACGTTTTGTTATGCATTAACAGACGAGCACTGGGTGATCGGCGGACCAACGAATAACGGCGGAATATTACTGAGATGGTTACGTGATGAATTTGGTAGCCCGGAACAAGAAGTTGCAAGAAAACTTGGCATTGATCCGTATGATTTATTAATTAAATATGCGGAAAGTGTACCAGCTGGAGCGGGTGGATTACTGTTCTTGCCTTTCTTATCTGGAGAACGTGCACCTTATTGGAATGCAAATGCTCGTGGTACATTCTTTGGAATTAGTCTTCAGCATAAACGAGAACATTTTATACGTGCAGTCATGGAAGGGGTTTGTATGAGCGTATATTCTGTTGCACTCGCAATCAGGGATTGTACAGGGCCACTTACTGAAATACGCGTTTCAGGAGGATTTGCGAAATCTGCATTTTGGAGACAAATGTTAGCCGATATGATGGGAAAAGAATTGCTTGTACCTGAAAGCCATGAAGCATCCGCGCTTGGGGCAGCGGCAGTTGCTTTATATGCTGTAGGAAAAATTGATTCTCTTGAAGAGGTAAAGGATTGGATTGATATCGTTCATCACCATGTACCGAATAAAGAAAATACGGCTATTTATTTAGAAATGTTTTATATGTATGAACGACTTTACAATCGCTTGAAAGAAGAATTTGATTGTATAGCTGCTTTCCAACGTAAACAATAGGGGGATTGGGAGAAATGGTAGTTGGAATCGTACTAGCGGCAATTGTCATATTACTTTTACTTATTACGGTAGTAAAATGGCATCCGTTTGTCGCATTAATTTTAACAGCAATTGGTGTAGGGCTAGCAATGGGAATGCCATTGATTGGAACTTCACCAAAAGATCCAGGGATTATTGATTCTATTAAACTAGGGCTTGGTAATACGTTAGGATTTTTAGCGATAGTTTTAGCTTTAGGAACGATGCTTGGAAAAATGATGGCCGAATCTGGCGGTGCTGAACGAATTGCTAACACATTAATTGATCATTTTGGGAAGAAACGTGTTCACTGGGCAATGATGTTCGTTGCATTTTTAGTAGGAATTCCGGTATTTTTCCAAGTTGGATTTGTACTGTTAATTCCATTAGTATTTACAATTGCGTTAGAAACAGGGGTATCACTTATTACAATCGGTATACCGCTTGTAGCAGGACTATCCGTTGTACACGGACTCGTTCCGCCGCATCCAGCAGCGATGGCTGCAGTTGGTATTTTTAAAGCAGATGTAGGGAAGACAATACTATATGCATTAATTGTCGGACTTCCAACTGCAATTATTTCAGGTCCGCTTTACGGGAAATGGATTGGTGCTCGCATACATAAAGAAGTGCCGTTAGATGTAGCTGAACAATTTGTGGAAAGAGATAAAAAGAAAGAGCTTCCTAGCTTTGGAAATACGTTATTCACAATTTTACTTCCAGTATTTCTTATGTTAGGCGCATCGATAGCGGAAGTGGCATTACATAAAACGAGTCAACTTGCACAAGTATTACACTTTATTGGAGACCCTATTGTCGCTTTATTAATTGCAACGATATATTCTTTCTTTAGCCTTGGTTATGCAAAAGGATTTTCTAAAGAAAAAGTATTACAATTTACAAATGATTGCTTAGGACCGATTGCGAACATATTGTTAGTGATTGGTGCAGGCGGCGCGTTTAATAAAGTGTTATTAGACTCTGGTATTGGTACTACAATTGCAGAAATGGCGAAAGAATCACATATTTCACCAATATTACTTGGATGGGGGATTGCGGCACTTATCCGAATCGCAACTGGATCGGCTACTGTTTCTATGATGACAGCAGCTGGAATTGTTGCCCCAATCGCAGCAAGTACACCAGGTGTAAATGTTGAATTATTGGCACTTGCAACAGGTGCAGGGTCATTAATTTTATCACATGTAAATGATTCTGGATTTTGGATGATTAAAGAGTATTTCGGAATGACTGTGAAAGAAACATTACTAACATGGACTGCAATGGAGACAATATTATCTGTTGTCGCACTTGGACTAATTTCATTATTAAATATATTTGTATAAAATGGGAGATGGATTTATATGAAACTAGGATTAATTGGATTAGGAAAAATGGGATTCCCATTAGCGGAACACTTATATGAAGACAAGCATGAAGTAGTTGTATATGACGTAAATAAAGAACTTGTTGAAAAAGCGGATAAATTAGGTATCACCGCTCGCCATACATTAAAAGAAATGATTGCTGAACTAGAAGCTCCTCGCACAATTTGGGTAATGGTACCTGCGGGAGAAGTTGTTGAATCAGTACTAAAAGATGTATATCCATTATTAGAGGAAGGCGATATCGTTATTGAAGGCGGAAATTCGTTTTATAAAGATACGTTACGCCGTGCTGAAGAAGCGAAAAGCTTTGGTTTACATTATGTAGATATCGGTACATCAGGCGGTGTAGAAGGTGCTAGATACGGTGCTTGCTTAATGGTTGGTGGAGAAAAAGAAATTTACGATCAATTAGAACCTTTATTTAAAGATTTAGCAGTAGAAAATGGATATTCGTATGCAGGCCGTGTTGGTAGTGGTCATTTCTTAAAAATGGTACATAACGGTATTGAATACGGAATGATGCAAGCAATCGCTGAAGGCTTTGAAGTGTTAGATAAAAGTGATTTTGATTTCAATTATGAAGATGTTGCAAAAGTATGGGCAAACGGATCAGTTATCCGCGGTTGGTTAATGGACTTAACTGAAAAAGCATTTGCAGAAGATCCTAAACTAGATGGCATTAAAGGTGTGATGAACTCTTCAGGAGAAGGAAAATGGACTGTTGAAACTGCACTTGAACTTCAAGCTGCAGCACCAGTAATCGCAATGTCATTATTTATGCGCTACCGTTCTCAAGAAGATGATACATTCCATGGAAAAGTAGTTTCAGCTCTTCGTAATCAGTTCGGTGGACATGAAGTTGTGAAAAAATAGGAAATGATTTTTAAAAAGAAACTTGTGCATAAGCGCAAGTTTCTTTTTTATTCTATATAGTTTAAGAAATTCCTAATTTGAAAATACCAATCAACAACTTTATCCCGCTATTTATGGGTAGTAAGACTCCCACCTCAAAATTCGGGGAATNNGTAAAAGCTCGATTGGTGTGGGCTAATCATCAGTGGGGGATGGACAAAACCCCCACTGATTAAAGTTTCACTTTATTGTATCAAATATAAAGTGAAGCATGAAAGATGTCCCAACATAAAAATAAGAATAAATAAAATGAAGTTTTCATAAATAGTAAAAGGATGATTATGTCATAAGTGTAGCTAAGAAATGGTGTTACATATGAGAAGAACGTGTTAATAAAATATGAGGTGATTAAATGGGAAATGAGCAGGTGAAGAATGTAAAAGAGGAAAAAAAGTTATGCCTTTGTATGATTGTTAAAAACGAGTCTAGAATTATAGAAAGATGTTTAAATGCAACAAAATCAATTGTAGATTTTGTTTCTATTTGTGATACTGGATCGACTGATAATACGCCTGAAATCATTGAAAATTGGTGTAAGGAAAATGATATACCAGGAACGGTTCATCATGAGCCGTTTAAAAACTTTGGTTATAACAGAAGTTTAGCTGTTTCATTAGCCCAAAAAACATATCCAGAAGCAGATTATTTATTAATACTTGATGCAGACATGATTTTAGAAGTTGAGCCGGATTTTGATAAAAGCAGCTTAACTGAAGATCATTACCTTACATTGCAATATGATATTCATATTAAATATTGGCTTACACGTCTTTTGAAAGCTTCTTTATCATGGAAATCAGTCGGTGTTACTCATGAGTATTGGGATATTGATCGTTCTAAAATTGGAGCGAATTACAATACAAGAGTAGCTAGGTTAGATACTCTTGTCGTTAATGATCATGGGGATGGCGGAAGTAAGAGCGATAAATTTGAAAGAGATGAGAGGTTGTTGTTACAGGGGATAAATGATCCAAAAACTCCGCCAGATTTGTATATAAGATATTTATTTTATTTAGCTCAAACTTATTATCATTTAAATCAATTTGAAGATTCGATTAAATGGTATAAAAAAAGAGTGGAAGCTGGAGGATGGGTTGAAGAGGTATTCTATTCGTTATTGCGAATAGGATTTTGTTATGAACAGTTAGCAAATCGTTTCGCAAATAAACAACATGAAGTAACAGATACGGATGAAAAAGAACATGTTAAGAAACAAGAAGAGCAATATGTAGCATTAGCCGTTTTTTATTTTCAAAAAGCATGGGAATATAGACCAACTCGAGCTGAACCATTATACCAACTTGCAAGATTGTATCGACTACGATCTCAAAATAATATCGCTTTGATGTATGCCCTGCAAGGAAAGGAAGTTCCTTTTCCGAAAGATGATCTTCTATTTGTAGATTATCACGTGTATGATTACTTATTTGACTATGAAATTTCTATAAGTGCTTACTATATACCTCACAAAAAACATTTAGGGGCAAGGTCACAAAAATATTTGGAATCGAAAAAAGAAGAGATCCCGTTGCATATAGCAAATATGGTAGAGAATAATTCGAAATTTTATTAAATATATTTTGGGTTAAAGGAGTAGTGGAGTAATCATGGAATTAATACGATGGGCGATTGAACTAGGGGAATCGGTGCATGGAAATACGTATGAAGAATTAATGCCACTACTAGATTATTATTATGATCGTGATCATTTAAAAGCGTATTGTATCGCAAATCTTCTTTTAGACATGGATGTATCAGATGAGCATCGGCAAAGAATCGAATTAAGAAGGTGTATTGCTGCTTATTATGCTGGGCTATATAATGTAGCAAAAAAATATGCAAATGAGTTGTTAGTTCAACATCCGGATGTGGATTTATATAAAAATAATTTAAGGTTAATGGAAGCTTATTTGAATAAAGAATATGATTACTGTCTTTTTATATGTCCGAAGACGTATGGTAGTTTCATAGATGTTGCGCGAGCTTTGAAATGGCGATTGGAGCAGGAGGAAAATACAGTAATTATATCAGAAACAATACTCGAAAATGTAAAAAATACAGTTGTTTTTGGAGCGCATACATATGCATTTAACCCGAACCTCCTTCCGAAAGATGCAATTATTTATAATTTAGAACAGCTATACGAAGGGAGTCCGTATGCGCACCCGCTTTATTTAGTATTATTAAAAGATAGGGTGATTTGGGATTATAGTAAACAAAATATAGAATGGTTAAAACAAAAAGGGGTAGGAAAAGAAATAAAACATGTAGGAATGAACTATGCTCCAACTTTGGAAATAAAAAAAGATGTATTTGAAGATGGGATTTCTGAAGATATTGATATCTTGTTTATAGGTGCTCTTAATCCGAGACGGCAGGCTATTTTCGATCAATTAAAAGCAGTTGCACCGAATTTAAATATCGTTTTTAAAAATAATGCGTGGGGAATTGTTAGAAATGAGTTAATTGCTAGGTCTAAAATGATATTAAATATTCACTTTTACTTATCAGGAATTCTTGAAACACCTCGCGTTTCTTATGCAGTTGCAAATAAAAAGTTTATTATTTCGGAAAATAGTAATCCAGAAGACGAGATAGAGTGGCCAGGAATTGTATTTACTCCGTACGAAAAAATAATAGAAAACGTAATGAAATATATAGAATTACCAGAAGAACGAAAAAAATTAGCAGAAAAAGCGTATAACCATTTTGAAGCTAAAGAAAGCATAGGCAGACTGAGTCATAAAGGTGAAAAAAAGTAATGGTGTAAAACTCATACGAAAGTATGAGTTTTTTGCGTTTATCATACTAATTTATGAAGCTAGTTCCCTCTTTATATTGTGTTTTTGTATAGAAATTTCTGATAATATATAAATATAACTTGAAAACAAGGGGGAGAAATAATTATGAAGCTAGTCGTTATTAACGGTACACCAAGAAAATTTGGGAGAACTCGAGTTGTAGCAAAATATATTGCAGATCAATTTGAAGGGGAGTTATATGATTTAGCAGTAGAGGAGTTGCCTTTATATAACGGAGAAGAATCGCAACGTGATTTAGAGGCAGTAACAAAATTAAAATCTTTAGTGAAAACAGCAGACGGTGTAGTACTATGTACACCAGAATATCATAATGCGATGAGCGGAGCGCTGAAAAACTCGTTAGATTACTTAAGTAGCAGTGAGTTCATTCATAAACCTATCGCTTTGTTAGCAGTTGCTGGAGGAGGTAAAGGGGGGATAAATGCATTGAACAGCATGCGTACTGTTGCAAGAGGCGTTTATGCAAATGCAATCCCAAAACAAGTTGTGCTTGATGGATTACACGTGCAAGATGGTGAACTGGGAGAAGATGCAAAACCATTAATCCATGATTTAGTTAAAGAATTAAAAGCATACATGAGTATATATAAAGAGGTAAAAAAACAATTAGGAGTTGAGTGATACGTTCTCACTGTATCATGATTCTCGCTTGTATTACATCCTCCTAGGAGCCAATAGTTTATCCCGCATTAATGGGTAGGCAGTAAGACTCCCACCTCAAAATTCGGCGAATGCGAGGAAGTTAGGTGGGAGTCTTACTGCCCGTAAAAGCCTGATTGGTGTGGGCTCATAATCAGTGGGGGATCCCCCCCTCTGATTAAAGTTTCACTTTATCTGCTATTGGTTCCGGATTGTGATGATAACGATTCCATAGTTATTAATTAAAGAGAGTGGAGGAGAGACAACGTTTGGTGACGATGTTTATATACGTAATTTCAATTACCGTAATGATTATTGAGCCATCCATTATGTTATTATATGGAATTGCAATTTTTCATGCATTGGAAACGTTGGTACAAGAGTGGCGAGAAATGTATGGATGATGGAGGAAGTCCCAAATGAAGTAATGGGACGTGTGGATAGCTTATTTCGATTGATTGACACAGGTATTCGAATTGTATTATTAATGTTGTTTACAGCAGGTGTATCCAAAGCATGGGTAATGCTTCCGTTTTACGTATTAAGCTGTATATGGATTCTATCATTAGGAATCGCTATCACAACATAAAGTAAGGACGAATGTTCCTAATAAATCAATCGTTTAAAAAGTACTTCTGCCTCCCTTTCTTTTTCTATATAATAAACGGAAAGGGAGTGCTAATTTATTTATGAATAAATGGATCTTGCTAATCATCTTGTTATTTCCTCTACTATACATCGTTTATATGACGTTTCGAATGCATAAAGTTGCTCGTGAAAAATTGAGCCATCACTCTCCGTACGTTCTTATATTAGGTGCAAAGTTATTTGGAGATAGACCGTCTTTATCTCTTCAAAATCGTTTAGATGTAGCGCTGGAATATTTATATTCTCATCCTGAGGCGAAAGTAATTGTTTCAGGTGGCCAAGGGGAAGATGAAGATATACCAGAAGCTCATAGTATGAGAAACTATTTAATGGTATACGGTATAGACGATAGACGTATTTTAATAGAAGACCGCTCTACAAATACGTATGAAAATTTAAAGTTTAGTATGGATTTATATGAGGTAAAACATGCGGTAGTAGTAAGTAATACATATCATTTATATCGAACGAAAATAATTGCAAAGCGTTTAGGAATGAAGATGGAGGCATTAGCTGCTGAAACACCGAGGCGTTCTAAGAAAAAAGCGTATGTGCGTGAATACGTCGCTATTATGAAAACAATATTGTTCGACCGTTAGAGCTCAAAAGTGAGCTCTTTTTTTATTGAATAATGCGTATCATTTGAAATGAACTCCATATTCCATCAAAATAAAGGAAACAACAATAAAGGAGTTGTGTTTGTGATTCAGTTTAATCATGTGTCAAAATCGTATGAAGATGGCACAAAAGCAGTGGATTCATTGCACTTAGAAATTAAAAAAGGAGAATTCTTTGTTCTCATTGGTCCAAGTGGTTGCGGGAAAACAACGACAATGAAGATGATTAATCGGTTAATTGAAACGACCGAAGGATCAATTTTAATCGATGGAAAAGATATTCAACAATATAACATTAATGAATTGCGCTGGAATATAGGATACGTGTTGCAGCAAATTGCTTTATTTCCACATATGACAATTGCTGAAAATATTGCAGTTGTTCCTGAAATGAGAAAGTGGAGCAAAGAGAAAATAAAAGCACGTGTCGACGAATTGCTACATATGGTTGGACTAGATCCAGACGTATATCGAGATCGTATGCCTGATGAATTGTCAGGAGGGCAAAAACAACGTGTCGGTGTCGTACGGGCATTAGCCGCAAACCCGAAATTTGTACTTATGGATGAACCATTTAGTGCGTTAGATCCATTAAATAGGGAACAACTTCAGAAGGATATCGTACAATTGCAAAAAAAAATTCAAAAAACAATCGTGTTCGTAACGCATGACATGCAAGAAGCATTATCACTTGGAGATCGTATTTGTATTATGAGAGAAGGAAAAGTTGTTCAATTAGATACACCAGAAGGCATAATACGCAATCCGAAAAATGAATTTGTAGAGGAGTTCATTGGAAATCGTGGACGACCTTGGTATGAGGGGAAAAGTATAGGAGATGTACTGCCACTTGACGAAAGTAAACGAGTAGAAGGGGATGCAATGTCATTACATACTACTTTACAAGAAGCACTATTTCGCTTACAAGCTGAAGAGGTAATTCCGATTGAAGAAAATGATCAATATGTTGGAGCGTTAACAAGTCGTCATATTGTCAATTATATTGTTGAACAAATGAAGGGAAGAGGCTAAACAGTGACTGGTTTTATTCAAACGTTCCAAGAAAGAAAAATAGAATTGCTACGTGCATTAAGTGAGCATTTACAAATATCGCTTATTTCATTATTTTTTGCAGTAATTATTGCTGTGCCGCTTGGCATCTTATTAACGAGAAAAGAACGAATGGCTGAATTTATTATAGGAACTTCCGCAGTTATGCAGACAGTGCCATCACTTGCATTACTTGGGCTATTAATTCCATTAGTAGGAATCGGAAAACTTCCAGCCATTATCGCATTAGTTGTGTACGCACTATTACCTATTTTACGAAATACATATACAGGAATACGTGAATTGGACGAATCTCTAAAAGAAGCGGCAAGGGCTATGGGGATGAATAGTTGGAGAAGATTGTGGAAGGTAGAACTTCCCCTTGCATTACCAATTATCATGGCTGGTATTCGTACAGCAATGGTATTAATTGTGGGAACGGCTACGTTAGCAGCTCTAATCGGTGCTGGTGGGCTTGGTAAACTCATATTACTTGGTATCGATCGAAATAATCATGCGCTTATCATTTTAGGAGCAGTATCAGCCGCGCTACTCGCTTTATTCTTTGATATAGTACTTCGTATGCTAGAGCGCCCGAAACGCTCTTCTAAGCGCGTTATCGTAACGATGTGTATTGTTGTCGTAATAGTCGTGTCGCCATTTCTTTGGAATACACAAAAGAAAGATATTGTTATTGCTGGTAAACTTGGATCTGAGCCGGAAATTTTAATTCAAATGTACAAGCAGTTAATTGAACAGGATACAGATTTACACGTAGAATTAAAACCAGGTCTTGGAAAAACAGCATTTGTATTTGAGGCGTTGAAATCAGGAGAGATTGACATATACCCGGAGTTTTCAGGAACAGCTTTATCTACTTTTGTGAAAGAAGAGCCGAAGAGTACAAATCGTAATGAAGTATATGAGCAGGCTCGCATTGGAATGGAAAAGAACTATAATATGGTTATGTTACAACCAATGGAGTATAACAATACATATGCACTAGCAATGCCGAAAAAAATAGCAAATCAATATAATATAAATTCAATTTCTGATTTAGGAAAGATGGAACAGGAAGTTAAAGTAGGTTTTACATTAGAATTTGCTGATCGTGAAGATGGCTATAAAGGTATGCAAAAAGTATATAATTATAAGTTTTTAAATGTTAAAACGATGGAACCGAAACTACGCTATAGTGCAATTCTATCGGGTGATGTGAATGTAATTGATGCATATTCAACGGATAGTGAATTGGAGCAATATGGACTTAAAGTGCTACAAGATGATAAAGGATTATTCCCTCCATATCAAGGGGCACCATTATTAAGAAAAGAAACATTACAGAAATATCCTGAACTTGAAAAAGTATTAAATCAATTATCTGGAAAGATTACAGATGAAGAAATGCGAAAAATGAATTATGAAGTAAATGTAAATGGTAAAAGTAGTGAAGAAGTCGCAAAACAATTTTTACAAAAAGAGAAGTTACTTCGTTAATTTTACAATAAATATACAATTTTATAAGTATGCAAAAAAAATGTTCATTACAAAATGAGCGTTTTTTTGTGCATACTTATACATTTTTTCAAAAAAGTATTCCATTTTTCTTCATTTTCTTTTAGAATAAGTAATGTTTTCCTGAAAAAATAAAAGAGAAACGTCTATTAGAGAAAAAGGTGACTTTAATAGTTAAACGAACATAACACCTAGAATGACAGATGGGGTGGTACAAATAGAAAAGAAGTTAGGATTCTTTCCATTAATCGCATTAGTAGTTGGAACAATGGTTGGCGGCGGTGTTTTTAGTTTACCGCATGATTTAGCAGTAGGAGCAAACAGTGGTGCAATAATAATTGGCTGGTGTATTACAGCGATGGGAATGATTCCACTCGCGCTCGTATATCAAACGTTAGCAAGACAAAAACCGGAGCTTGAGGGCGGAATTTATAGTTATGCACGTGCTGGTTTCGGTGAATATATTGGATTTAATAGTGCTTGGGGATATTGGCTAGCAGGAATTTTAGGAAATGTCGCAACAATTATGTTACTGTTTAGTACATTAGGTTATTTCTTCCCAATTTTTAAAGGAGGAAATAATGTTGCGTCAATCGTAGGTGCATCACTTTTATTATGGACACTGCATTTTCTAATTTTATTTGGAATTCGTGAAGCTTCCATTATGAATGTTATCGCAACAATAGGGAAATTAGTTCCGATTGTATTATTTCTTGTTGTAATGGTAATAGCTTTTCGTTGGGATACATTTACACATGATTTTTGGGGAGAAGGGACAATCTCAGTTTCTTCTATACTTGGTCAAGTGAAAAATACAATGCTTGTAACGCTTTGGGTTTTCATTGGAGTTGAAGGGGCGGTTGTATTATCTGGAAGAGCGAAAAATAGCCGAGACGTTGGAAAAGCGACAGTATTTGGACTTATTTTAGTAATGTCTGTTTATATTTTAATTTCTGTCCTGTCAATGGGAGCGATGACACGAGGAGAACTTTCCGTTTTAGAAACTCCGTCAATGGGACATGTATTAGAACATGTTGTTGGGACATGGGGGGCAGTTGCGATTAACATCGGATTAGTTGCTTCACTTGTGGGTACATTAATTGGCTGGTTTTTACTTGTTTCTGAAATTTCTCATGTAGCAGGAAAAGACGGAGTGTTTCCGAAAGTCTTTACGAAAACAAATAAAAAGCAAACGCCGCATATGGCATTATGGATTTCAAATGGCGTTGCCCAAATTATATTTATTATCGTTCTGTTTTCACAATCAACATATCAAATTATGTATTTTATTGCGTCAACATCAATTTTACTACCATATTTATTATCGGCGTTATTCCAGTTCAAATTAGTCATTACAAATGAACTAAAAGATGCAAAAATTAAAAACGGTTTACTAGCTTTAATTGCCTCTATGTACTCTGTATGGCTTATTTATGCAGCTGGTTTAAAGAATTTATTACTCGTTTCAATTGTATATGGAATCGGGATTATTGTTTACATGTTTGCACGAAAAGAAAAAGGGAATCGTTGTTTTGTAGGTATAGAGAGATATGTGATGTGGACAATTGTTCTTGCAGCTATCTCATCAGTTTATATGTTATTGACTGGAAATATAAAAATGTAAAAAGTCCTTTTCATCCCGCTATTTGTGGNNATGCGAGGAAGTTAGCTGGGGGATAACTGCCCGTAAAAGCCCGATTGGTGTGGGCTCATAATCAGTGGGGGATGGACAAAACCCTCACTGATTAAAGTTTCACTTTATTTAAAGGGCTTTTTTCTTTGTTTAAAGAATATTTAATACATAAGATATTGAGGAGGGATGAGAATGGAAGAAAAAGAACAGTTGTCTAGAATAATTGATTTAGCTAGTGAGGTAAGGAAAGTATTAGTACAAGAATCTTTTTTTAATCATCATCCTGAACTACGTGGAGTGATTGAAAATTTAGCGAGTTCTGTTGAGAATTTAGCGGGATTACAGCAAAATAAAGATGAAAACGCTGAAAATCGATTACGGTATGTACTTACTAAAATGAAAATTGCTCATAATGCTATTTTACAAGAGAAAAAAGCATTTTCTTCTCATTAATATACGTTTTATTTTTAACCTGGCGGATAACGTCAGGTTTTTTATTTCTAGTTTTTCTTTTCTTTCATACACTAAGAATAGCATGAAAAAAGAAGGTGACTAAGATGAAATTACATAAAGCTCTTCAGCCAAGTTTTATAAAACGAATGTATTATATGAGGTTTATCGGAAAATTTACAAAAGCGGAGAGAGAGAAGGATGGAGAGAATTTCTTTGTACAATGTCTATCGCCAATACCATTTAATTTACAGGAGCAATTTACAAATGAACATTATGTATTTGAAGGGCTATGCAGCAATAAAAAGAATGAAAAAATCTTTTCGGAATTAAAGAAGAAAAAATTAGAAAAGCAATTGGTTATGTTTCGTCTTTATTATGAAAGAGGAAATGTATACGTGGAGTTAATATGTACGGAAGAACCACGAGAAATAGCAACTGGCTATAAAATGATTCCGGTGCCTAAAGTTTCAGATAATAAAAAAAGAGAGTCTTTAGAACGAAAACTAAGTAATGGTTATTTATCATTTCTTATACCGAAATTCCCGAAGGACTTTGGGCCTCCTGAATTATTATGGCATGAAGGAAGGTTATACGGAAATATATCATTAAAATCATCAATTAGTTCAATCGCGTATTTTGAACAGAATAGGGAATGTAAATATTTAGATTTCAATGACTGGATAAAGCATGTAGAAATAGCGGTAGAAGATCAATTGTATTTTGTAAGTAATCAAGTGTATGAACAATTAAAAAAACGAATGACTGAAGAAGGTAAGTTAGTTGAAGTAGAGGATATAAAAGTACAAAAGGATGAACGGGAATGGGATGAGCGCGAATCTTCCTTTTTACAGTATGTGCAAAGTATGGTGCGTCATAAAGGACTATATTTGGATGAAACGGACATATATAATTTCCATATCAGTGTAAAAACGAATATGTTAACGATTCTTGGTGGAATACCGGGTGTTGGGAAATCAAGTTTTGTGCAAGCTTATGCAGAAGCACTTGGATTACAGTACGGAGAAGAATTGGTTTGGATTCCGATTTCTCCATCGTATCAAGAACCACATGATTTACTCGGATATCTTCATCCAAATGGTACCTTTATTGAAAGTGAAACAAAGTTAGTTAGGACATTAATGAAGGCAAAAGAAAATCAAAATCAATTGTATATTATAGTTTTTGATGAAATGAACATGTCACATATTGAGCATTGGTTTACTCCATTTCTATCTGTTCTTCAACTTGAAAAAGAAAATCGCATTTTGAATTTGTATGAGGGTGTACAGGAAGCAGAAAATCCAATTCCATCAACAATTGAAATTGGAGAAAATATTATATTTGTAGGTACTATAAATTTTGATGAAACGACGAAAGAGCTCTCCGATCGATTATTAGACCGAACAAATTTAATAATTTTACAAAAAATTCCATTTTGTGAGATGTGTATGAAACAAGAAAAAGTTGTATTACAACCACCACTGAAAGTAACAGCGGGAGAGTTTCGGATAAATTGGATCACAAATAAAGCGATGATTGAGGTGTTTTCTGAAGAAGAGTTAGAGCTATTAGATAAGTTACATGTTGTATTGTCATCACATGATGCGTCAAAGGGAATTTCTTTTCGATGTGCAAATGCTATTGCTACTTACTTGCAAAATATACCGTTCCAAAATAATCATTCCTATATAATTAGCAGAGAAGAGGGTTTTGATATACAAATAAAGCAACGAGTACTGACGAAATTAAGAGGGACTGAAATGATGGTCGGGTCTTTACTTTCAGAAGAAGCAAAAAGGGGAGCGACTTTAGTACCTCTTTTGCAATCTCCACTTGCAAGTAGAGTATCTACATTTGAACACTCTTTAGCATATATAAGAGAAAAACGTAGAGAACTGGAGCTGTATGGGTATGCAAAATAAAGAACGGTACGAAACAGAAATCGTTGATACGAATGAAACACTCCCTTTTGTATTAAAGTTAATCATTGGAACAGAGGGAAAAGGGGGTTATATTTTATTAAATCGTCTTTGCACATCTACTACAGCATTAGCTCAATGTATTTATAAAGTACAAGAATTAAAACCGATAAGATTGCATTACTATTATAAAAGTCCAATGAATATTACTTTTATATGGAATAAAGTATATGAGGGGCAGAAAAATATAAAAGAGTCACAATACGAAATAAATGAAAAAAAACAAAAGGTATTAATATATGAACATGGAAAAACAGAATTCTTTTATCCATGGCGCTGTGGCTTATATCATTTTGAAGTGTGTATAGAAGAAAAAACATATTACGGTGCTTTTCAAGTCGTTCCAAAAAATTTTTTTGATGATCAATTTGAAATGATTCAAAATTATGTGAAGTCAATATTAAATGAGTTGATTTTAGATAGAGGTTATTATAAAAAGACTTTCTCTGCACTTAGTGATATTGAGGATTCTTCTTATTTAGTGTTACTTAGAAAATTGCCGCAAAAAATGAAACAGATAAAGCAAATTTTTAAAAAGATAGAATCAAGTTCAAAATTTATACATGAATATAAATGGGAAGCACAAGAGCGAAAGGCAACGAGAAAAGGAACCATAATGGCGGAAAGAAAACCTTATGCAAAATATTATAATCGTAAGTTTATAGAACAAAAAAATAGCAAGGAAAATGCATTTCTTAAATTTAAAGCGATGCAATTTTATTATTATATACTTGAAGCAGAAAGTTTTTTACGTCAAACAATTGAAATATTAGAAAGAGAAAAAAAGAAAAAAATGGAAGAATTTCAAGTTGTAAAAACAATTATACAAACAATTGAACGAAACGGATCAGTGACTGATAGAGAGAAGCAAAAATATAAAAATATACATTTACTAAAAGAAGCGGATTTACGGAAAAGTTCTGTGAAAATACAAGAATATAAAATATTAGCGCATATTGTGCATGAAAGTGTACAATACTTTCAAACTTTAATGTATTCTCCATTTTGGAGGGAAGTTTCTGAAACGTGTCATATGAGCACACACGATTTACCGAGACCACATCAACAATTGCTACATCATTTAGAATTACTTCCACAATATACAGGTCAATCTCCATCTTTATTATTTGTTTATAAACCAACGTTTTTAGTGTATGAGTATTACGCTTTTTTTATCGTTATTTCAATTTTAGAGAAAATTGGTTTTGAAGCTAGAAATTCTATTCGTGAACAAATACAAGAATATTTTTATGTAGATGGGTTACAAGATGGGACGACAGTAGTTTTACATCGAGATGATATAAAGGTACACGTCTTGTTTAATGACTTAATTGAAACACATCCTCTTATTGCATTAAGTAAAGGGAGTAACTTTTATAATGGAGAGGATACGAAGAAGCCAGATATTCGTTTAGATTGTTATGTAAAGGAAGAAGGGAAATACGTATATAAATCTTCCATTATTATTGAAGTAAAATATAGCCCGATGTACAATATTTTTCAGTACGTTGGAAATACGAAAGCAACGGAGCAAATGTATAAGTATTGGTCTATAAAGTATGTAGAAGAGCAGAATAGAAAGCACGTTTTTCATCGAAGGGCAATTTATGAAGTTATTTGTGTATATCCAGGAAGCCATATGCATAGTAAAAAAATTGAGTCTGGATGCGGTGTTTTTCTACAATTATACCCATATAAGACGAAACAAGGGGAAGAGAAATTAGCAGGAAAACATGGGATGATCCAAATCTTAGAGAAGTGGTTAAAAAGCATAAAGAGGTAAAAGAAATCCTTTTTCATAAAGGATTTCTTTAGAATAAGAAGAATTATATGCTGTATGGCAGAAAGTATGAAGTGATTTGACCTTGTAAAGTGATACACATATGTTGTTAAAAGAATTGTGCATGTGAGATAAAAGATGACTAAGTTGGAATGTAATTCGTTTTGCAGAATATAATAAGTCATAAATATTTTTAGTTGCATACGAAGGTTTGTTCTTATATGATAGATAGTGAAAGCGTTATCAAAAACAGAGCGGTGATGGGAAAGGCGGGTAAATATGTTCCAGCGTGTTCAAACAAAGGAAGAACATTTTTTGTTCGAGCAACTATGGGGAGATTTTTGTGAAGAAAGAAACTTAATGTTCGTAGAACGTAATTTAAATCCATCACGATTTTTATTAATAGAAGATAATCATCATATAGGTACAGTAGAGTGTATGAAGTATACGGTACCCGAACAATCAAATTCGGAGTTTTTCTATCCGTTTTCTAAAAATGATTTAGTGAAAGATTTGAAAAATGTGTATGAAATAGGCAAGTTAAGTATTGCGAAAACGTCTCGCGGGAGGGGACATTTCAAAAGGCTAACAGCTATTTTATTTATGCATGCGTTAGAAACGAAAGCTGAATGGTATATTGCAGCAGTTACAAAAAGAATGTATATGTATTTATTAACACTCGGTTTTCCAATTGAGCCGATAGATAATCCATTTCAGTTTCATGATACTTTACAAGGTGTACCAGTGCGAATTCATGCTCGAAAAGGAGTTACGCATTTGTATTCTTTAAAAGAATTTCGCGATGTGATACAAGGGAATGCTCATGCGCAGGCATTAATTGCAGAATACAGTAAAAATGTTATGTTAACAAGGTGATTAGAAGTGAATATGTATAGTATAGAGGATGGTATTTTAATATAGTAGTATTCTTCATGAAAAACGACCCTTATTGTTTTAATAAGGGTCTAAAAGTCATAACCCAAATATACTAAAAATCATTTTGCGACGCTTCGGCTTTTTTTCTCTTTCATATGCCGGTTTTATATCAGGGGTAATATATATAGGCTCTTCTTTTTTGAAGGAAGCTTCTAGCTTTTGGATTCGTTCTAACATTTCCTCCATTTCGCGGCGGTGTTGTAAGAGTTGGTAAGTAACGACATCATTTGCCTTATCTTGCATCTGCTCTTCCATTCGATCTAGCCTTCTCGTAATTGTGTTTAATTGATTAGCTAATTGTTCAAAATCATTCGATGATGTGTTTTGAACAATTTTGTTTACTTGAGTTTTTAATTCTTCAACATCATTTGATAATGTTTTTTGAGTAGGTTGAGAGTTTTGAGACTGCTCCATTTGAGAGCGATGGTATTCTAACATTTGATCTACATCATCTTGTGTAAAAATAAAGTGGCCATTTTTATTTTTTTCTATCGTAAGATTTAATTGTTGTGCAATCCGGACAACAGCTTTCGAGCTAACACCTAATTTTTTTGCGATAAATGGTGTTTTATATTCCAAAATAATCCCTCCCTATATATATCCTGTTAAATGATTTCGATTTATAAAGTAAGTTCCCTTCTAGTGTGACAAAAGAAGTGTGGAATCGGCAAAGAAAGTGTTTTTTCACGAAATACAGTTATGAAAAATATATCGTTTATATAAAAAGGTTTGTATCTTAAAATTTAGAATAATTTGATTTGACGAGTGTAAATGAATTAGATTATCATTATGATAAATATTTTTTTATGTATGCATATAATATATAAAAAGGTGGTTGCTAATGTAGAATTTTGTTAGAGTATAGAACGCTTACTTCTCTTGAATATAATTAAGTAGGAGGTGGCTTCCTTGCTTACACTGTAAGTAAGGAAAAGTATTTGGACATATATAGTATAAGTATAGTGATTGTTTTAATTGCCTTAACGGCATTTTTCGTTGCAGCAGAATTTGCAATTGTTAAAGTGAGGAGTTCACGAATTGACTATTTAATTGCAGAGGGAAACAATCGTGCAACTTTTGTCAAAACAGTCATTACAAACTTAGACGAATATTTATCTGCTTGTCAGCTTGGCATAACAGTTACAGCACTTGGAATTGGGTGGTTTGGTAAGCCAGCACTAAAGCAAATGTTTGACACGCTTTTTACAAGTTGGAACATTTCTACTCAACTTGCAGACATTTTTTCTGTAATTTTAGTGTTTTTGTTTATTACTTTTTTACATGTTGTAGTAGGGGAATTGGCCCCAAAGACATTTGCGATTCAAAAAGCTGAACAAGTAAGTTTGTTTGTTGCTAAGCCGTTAATTTTCTTTTATCGTATTGCTTTCCCATTTATTTGGCTTCTAAATGGATCAGCTCGAATTATTACGAAGTTGTTAGGCTTAAAACCGCCGAAAGGACAGGATGAGGTTCATTCAGAAGAAGAATTACGGTTGTTAGTTTCAGAAAGTTATAAAAATGGTGAGATTAATCAGTCTGAATATAAATATGTAAATAAAATCTTTGAATTTGATGATCGTATTGCAAAAGAAATAATGGTCCCACGAACAGAAATGCATATTATAAGTAAAGAAATGCCTGCTGAAGAAGCTTTACAAAAAATGTCACATGAAAAATATACGAGGTATCCAGTTGTTGATGGTGATAAAGACCACGTAATAGGCTTTGTGAATTTTAAAGATATATTTACTGATTTTTTACAGCATAAAGCTGTAAGTAAAAACACGGTGCAGCAATATATAAGACCAATTATTTTAGTTATCGATTCTATCCCGATTCATGATTTATTTTTAAAAATGCAAAAAGAAAGAACACATATTGCTATATTAATAGATGAATATGGTGGTACATCTGGACTTGTTACTGTTGAAGATATTTTAGAAGAAATTGTTGGGGATATTCAAGATGAGTTTGATACGGATGAACAGCCAGAAATTCAACAAGTTAGTGAAACGAAAACGATACTAGAGGGAAAAGTACTTGTTAGTGAGGTTAATACGTTATTAGGTTTAACGATTGATGATAATGGTGTTGATACAATCGGTGGTTGGATTTTAACGAAGAATATAGAGATTACTGAAGAGGATTCCATTGAATTTGAAAATTATAAGTTTTGTGTGAAAGAATTAGATGGACACTATATTAAGAGGTTAGAAGTTACAAAAACAGTAGAAACAATTGTTATTTTAGAAGATGAAAAACAAATTTCGTTACAAGAGCAAATTAGCTCGTAAACTCTGCTACGTAGCAGAGTTTTTTTTGAGCATAATGTTTTTGGCCGGATAATGGCTATGATACAATTATACAAATCAGACCTTTCACTAGGTGAAGTATTATTGTATACATATATTCGGAAGGAGAAGAGACATGAAAAATCATCTATATATAAATGGAGATTGGAAGTCAGTAAATACGTATAAACCATTATATGCACCATATTCTGAAGAAATTTTAGCTGAAATTGCACAGGGAACAGAGAAAGATGTTCAAGAGGCTGTTACTTCTGCAAAAAATGCAATGCAAAAAATGAATAAATTATCTGCATACGATCGTGCAACTATTTTAGAAAAGGTTGCGCAAAAAATGGATGAAAGAAGAGAAGAATTTGCAGAGATTATTGCAAAGGAGGCTGCAAAACCAATACGTGCTGCAAGGGGAGAAGTTGATCGTACGGTTCAAACATATAAGTTTGCAGCCGAAGAAGCGAAGCGAATATACGGTGAGACGTTGCCACTAGACGCAGCATCTGGTGCAGATGGGCGTATTGCATATACAATCCGAAAGCCAATAGGAGTTATAGGAGCTATTACACCATTTAACTTTCCATTAAATCTAGTAGCGTATAAAGTCGGTCCTGCAATTGCTGCCGGAAATACAGTTGTGTTAAAACCAGCTGATCAAACCCCATTATCGTCTTATGCATTAGTTGAACTATTTGAAGAGGCAGGGCTGCCAAAGGGAGCTTTGAATATCATTTCTGGTCCAGGTCCAACTGTTGGTGAGGCAATGGTGAAAAATGATGAAGTTGCTTTCATTACTTTTACTGGAAGTCCGAAAGTTGGAATCGGAATTAAGGAAAAAGCAGGGTTAAAACGAGTTACATTAGAATTAGGATCGAATGCTGCCGTTATTATTGATGAAGATGTAGAGTTAACAGATGAAATTATTGAACGCGTAAAATGGGGAGCATTTGTTAATAGTGGACAAGTTTGTATTTCGGTCCAACGTGTTTTTGTACATGAAAATAGAATAGATGAATTTCTTTCGAAGCTAAAGAAAGCGATGGAAACAGTTGTTGTTGGTGACCCTCTACAGGAGGAAACGGATGTATCAGCTTTAATTTCGAAAAAAGATGTAGGACGGATTGAAATGTGGGTGCAAGAAGCTATCGGGGAAGGAGCAACTGTTTTATACGGTGGTAGGAAACATGATGCAAGGATTTTTGAACCAACTGTATTAACAAATGTTCCAGAGCATGTATCTGTACAGTGCCAAGAAGTATTTGGTCCACTACTGACAGTAAATCCATTTAAAGAATTTGATGAGGCTATAGAGAGAGTAAATAATTCACGCTACGGCTTACAAGCAGGAGTATTTACAAACAACTTGCTTAAAGCAATGCGTGCAATTGATAAGTTAGAAGTCGGTGGTGTCATGATTAACGATATTCCAACATTCAGAGTAGATCATATGCCTTACGGTGGTGTGAAAGAAAGTGGAACGGGGCGTGAAGGAATTAAATATGCAATTGAAGAAATGACAGAAATGAAATTAGTATGTATAAAAAAATAAATTTTACGGGCAGTTATCTCCCACCTTACTTCCTCGCATTCGACGCATTTTGAGGTGGGAGTCTTACTGTCCACAAATAGCGGGATAAACGAAGAGGTACACTTGTTTAATTAAGTGTACCTTTTCGTTTATTTCATTTCTTGTTTAAAAATATCATCTTCGACATAAATTTGTTCTTTATCTACGGCAGTGCTATGAGATAGTACTAAGCCGATTGATGTTTCTGTTCCTTTATTTTGAACAATCGTAAAAGGAACATTTTTTGTATTTGCCAATTTAATGTATTTTGATAAATGTGGGTAAGCAATGCTACCATTTAGGAATAGTTGTAATGATTGAGAAGAGCGCATGCTGCCTGCTACTTCTGAATACATATTACTTTGCATTACTTGACCGATAGTCAAAGCGATTTCTACGCGTTCACGTAATGTAGTTAAGTACATATTACGTTCTTCTGGTTTGTTTTGCTTTTGGCCGTAAATGCCTTCTTGGAGATAGTCTTCCACATTTTTATTTACCATATTTTTCACACCTTTCATTTTTTATTGTACGCAAGAATTGGAGTTGATGCAAAAAAATTCATTTTGATTACAAAAAAATAAAAAATAAGAACGAAATAGAGGTATATGAGTACAAACTATTAAAGTAGGAATAGAAAAACAATTTTATCAACAGAAATTAACAAAATGTGACAATAATCTATTAACGAAAAATGTTTTTTGTGTTAATATTCAAAATATAAAGAGTGTTCGTCGTATGGAAATGGAGGGAATGGGGGGTTTTCCAATCGATAAGGATATTAAAGAAGTATTTTGTGCGCACTTGAAAAACAACAGGCACCAATTCGTAGAAAACTGGAAAAACAAAATGATAATTTCCGAAAAAGATCCATTTAAACAAGAAGTAATTCAAAATGGAGAGAATGTATTAGAGTTAATTATTGAACTTACTTTGGAAGAGAAAGACATTACATATCTTCAGCCACTATGTGAAAAAATTGCTATTGAGCGTGCAGGAGCAGATGTGAATATTGGAGATTTTGTCTATAATGCAAATGTGGGAAGAAATGAGCTTTTTGAAGCGATGTGCGAACTAGATGTTAGTGCTCGTGAATTGAAACCAATTATGGCCAAAATACATATTTGTTTTGATAAATTAATTTATTATACTGTTTTAAAATATTCGGAAATTATATCGAGGAATTTAGAGGAAAAACAGCAATATATTAACGAAACACATAAAGAGAGATTAACAATTTTAGGGCAAATGTCAGCTAGTTTTGTACATGAGTTTCGTAATCCGCTTACTTCAATTATGGGATTTGTCAAGTTATTAAAGACAGAACATCCTAGTTTATCGTATTTAGATATTATTTCGCATGAATTAGATCAATTAAATTTTCGGATCTCGCAATTTTTACTCGTATCAAAAAAAGAAATGTGGAATGAATCGGAACGGTTTTGGCTTAATGACTTGTTTCAAGATATTATCCAGTTCCTATATCCGAGTTTGGTCAATGCAAATGTTTCAATTGAAAAGAATTTGCCACATCCAATTCCGCTCGTTGGTTATCGGAGTGAAGTGAGACAAGTATTTTTAAATATTTTAATGAACTCCATTGATGCTCTTGAATCTATGAAAGAAGAACGGAAAATTATTATTAATGTGTTCGAAGAAGAGCAAGCTATCCGCATTGTGATAAAAAATAATGGACCAATGATTCCAGCAGAAAATGTAGAAACTATTTTTGAACCATTTGTAACTACTAAAAGGTTAGGAACTGGTATTGGATTGTTTGTATGTAAACAAATTGTAGAAAAACATAATGGGTCTATTATGTGTTGTTCGGATAGCGATTGGACAGAATTTCAAATTGCTTTTCAAAAATAAACGGGGCTGTCCCAAAAGCCCCTTTAAATGAATAAAACCCACGGAGAAAA
>NUMR01000076.1 GCA_002578045.1 Bacillus cereus | reverse complement strand
ACATACTACCGCAGGTCTTTGTTGTTACTATATCATACTATTATGTATCGTTTTATTAACAAAAGACATGGGTATATGTGATAGTCTATTTGGAATTTTTATTAGTGTCGTTGGATTAGTCGCTTTAGCCAGAGCTATTATGATTGGAAAATGGGAAAATGAAATAAATCAGAAAATGGCATAATTTTAACGACTATTTAAAGCAGCAAATAAGCAATCGGCGTAATAATAAGCAACGTTAATATCGTTCTTTCCACATATAAAATAATAAGTTCAGATACTTTTAACGGAATATCTGTTGATAATATACAAGGAATTGAAGCGGAGAAAAACAAAATAGATGATACCGAAACAACTGCGATAACAAACTTTGTCACAAGCGGCGCACTTACAACTAATAACGATGGTAAAAACATTTCTGCAATGCCAACTGATACAGCTTTAGCAGCTAAGTCTGCTTCTGATAATTGTAATAGCCATGTAAATGGATAGAAAATATAACTTACCCAATCAAATATTGGCGTGAACTTCGCTAATACGATACCAATTAAGCCCACCGACATAATAGACGGTAAAATTCCCATCGTCATAATAAACCCCTCTTTTAAATTTACTGCAATATTTTTCATAACGCCTGGCGCAGATTTTGATACTTCTAATGCATCTTCCCAAGCACGTTCTAACATTTTTTCTTTATAAACGGGCTCTGGGAACCCTTCTTTCGTTATGTATGTATCTGGTTTTCTACTAAGCGGTGGAATTCTTACGGTGATAGCGGTCACGATGAATGTTACAACAAGCGTCGTCCAAAAATAAACATTCCATAAATGCATAATGTCTAATGTTTTTGCGATGATGATCATAAATGTAGCGGATACTGTAGAAAAACCTGTAGCGATAATTGCTGCTTCTTTCGTCGTATACTTTCCCTCCTTATATACGCGGTTAGTAATTAATAAAGCCAATGAATAGCTTCCCACAAAGGAAGCAACCGCATCAATTGCTGATCGACCCGGTGTATTCCATAACGGTCTCATAATTGGACGGCAAAACGTACCGATAAATTCAAGCAATCCATATCCAACTAATAGTGCTAAAAACGCCGAACCAATTGGAACGAGCAAGCTTACGGAAATCACTAGTTTCTCATACAAAAACGGTCCAACATCTGGCGCAAAGAACCAAGCTGGCCCCACTTTAAAACAATATAGTACACCGGAAACAACGCCGACTACTTTTAAAACCGAAAAACAAATGTCTATGATAGATGCATTCCAGTTCTTCGTATAGAATGGATAAATCGCACCAATTACCATAACAAATAGCGCATAATAAGGTACTACGCCCGGAACAGAAGCTCTAATCCACGATACGATATGATCAATCAAAATTGATGAAGCACCGTTTATCGTAACCGGTACAAAAAACATAAACATCCCAACTAGACTTGCGAGTATAAACCGAAGGATAATCCCCTTCTCTCGCCCTGTCTTAATTACATTACTTTTCAATTCAATTTCACTCAAAATTCGACACCTCCTATTATCTAAATATTCTGTATAATTATGTTATATTCCTTCTTTTAATCTTGAATATTTAATCAAATGAAACGTTCTATTATCATGCCCGCTACATTTTACCGGCTTAATTTCTAAATGTACCCACTCAGGAAACTGTTCCCCCTATTAACCTTTTAACTAAATCGATATTTATTGGATTCATTCATTATCCCCTTTCACTTGTTTGCCTCTTCCTTTTTTGATTTTTATGCATTATATACCAAAATCAACTACTATATCTTAAAGTTATCTACTTAATAATTTGTATTTTATCACAAAAAAACCGCTCCACTACTAGTGAAACGGTTTTAATTCCTTTATCCCGCTATTTGTGGGAGTCTTACTGCCCGTAAAAGCCCGATTGGTGTGGGCTCATAATTAAAGGGGGATGAACAAAACTCCACTGATTAAAGTTTCATTTTATTGCAATATGGTCCATGTAAATATATTAAAACTTTTCATCAAAAAATCCTGCTAGAACCTTTCGATTTATTTTTTATATTATTCATTTTGATTTCGTAAAAAAATATAAAAACCACACTGCATGATTTTGTTCATCTGCAGCTATTCTGCGCAATAACTCTTTCATAGATGCATCTGATGTTTCATCTGAAATTTCTAAATAAAAATCTACAGTTTTTTGCTCATCTTGTATAGCGAACTCTAATCCGTGTAAGTACGTATTAGGACAGTCTTCGGTAATCTGTGGTTTAGGCTGCCTGCCAGTCAAATTCGTATAGATTTGAGCAAAATGATGAAAATGCCTTATTTCATCATTACGAATTTCAAGAATTCGTTTTTGTTCTACTTGATTTGGAGCCATGTTAGCTAATTTCGCATAGCAATTTATAGCGCTAAACTCTCCGTTAATTGCTTTTTCCATATCACTAATCAATTTATCATTCTGTCTATACCAATCATGATAATTCGAATTATACATCGTATCCCCTCCATGATTTCACATAACATTTTATGCATTTTGAAATAGTAGGAGCATGTATATATAACGGGACAGTAAATACTAATTCTTCACTCCCCTTTAAAACATTGAAAAACCCTATCGATTACTGCTTTATTCCCTTATCAATTTCATCACAAAAAACGGCTTCGCTATCAGTGAAACGGCTTTTATTTTTAAGCATGTAATTCCGTTTTATGTCCCTTTACTGCACTGCGTTTTAAAGCAGTTGCTAGTATAGTAACCATACTTACTACACAAATCCAAACGAGGACCGTAACTGCCCGATTGGTGTGGGCTCATAATCAGTGGGAATGGACAAAACCCCACTGATTAAAGTTTCACTTTATTAAAAAAGCTAATCCTTCAATGCGGGCTACATAACGAATAGATTCAAAATCTACAATTCTTTTTATCCGTTGACTTGAGTCCCATAAAATATTTAAAAGGGGCTACTTGCTTTTCTTTACCCAATCCAGCCAATACCTTACACCCAAAAACAAGTAATACATGCACGAATTCTTATTTACGTTCATTTTTTATTAAGACAGAGTAAAAATAAATTAAAGGTGTGTGGAAAATGGAGGAATTAAATCAAGTTTTAAACACTACTGAAAAAATTCAATTAGATAATGAAAATGCTTCAGATATAGAACAATTATTAGATTGTTCTATTCCTTGTCAAAACGTTATAAATACTTCTGGGACAATTAGATTAACAGCTGGTACGAGTAATCCTTCATCAATTATTTTTCCAGAACCATTACATGTTGGTGATACTTTTCCTGTAATTACAGATCCATTTTATTTAAAACTTAATGTTGCTCAATGTGATTCACAATCATCTGTAACTACCCCTTGTGGTGTTTTAGAATGTAATGTTTCTGTATATCAAATTTCTGCAATTGGAAATTTACCATTTTATTTTGAATTTCCAGCTGAATTTTTGCCATGTACAGGGCCAAGAACAGGATTTAGTGCTTATTTAAATGATGCTGTACAAATAAACAATGTTCTTTGTTATAACTGTGATGGATCTTTACCTTTATTATGTGAAAATGGACTTTCACAAGTAAATGGTACAGCAACCTTAGTAAATATTCGTCGAGATAATTCTTATGTATATTTTGATTTTAATGTGGAGATTGTTTTACCGAGTTGTTAAAAAATAAAAAGCATTTATCTTTTTTAAGATAAATGCTTTTTATTTGAGATCTAATCAATATATATAATAAATATAATTTTGGATGAATTTTCTTAGTTACACCTAATGTATTCGGTCTATTTTTTCCCCTTTGTGCAAAAATCCCAACCCTAGGAAAATTAATGTTATTTCTCGGGTGCCTTGCTTCGTACTGAACTTTATCATCACATACTGTATCAAAGTAAAAAATTATTTCTGAGTGTGAAAAACCTTCTATTCCTTGTAATGCAGACCCATTTAATTTATTAGTTAGTTCAATTACTGAGACAACACACCTCCAATTATCATCTTTCATTTCCTCACGGGAATTGTGAACATATACAACTGGTATAATTTCCATTTACATCCCTCCAAACACTCCTGTTTATTCATCCTATAAGACATATAAACATAATTAAATTTTGCTTTTCTTCTTCACTTAATTAGAGGGGGTTTTGTCCATCCCCCTTTGATTATGAGCCCACCCAATCGGAATTTTATGGGCAGTTAATCTCCCACCTCACTTCCTCGTATGTGCCGAATTTTGAGGCGGGAGTCTTACTGCCCACAAATAGCGGGATAAAAAATATATCCCTTCCTCCCCCATTTTTCACCTACTCTATCACAATCACGCTAATGTCCAACAAAAGAAAATTGACATCTCAATGTGAAAATGAACACTTTATTTAAGTTGATAGGAACGAGCTTCCCTCAAAAGGAAAAAGGAGTGGGTCATCCACTCCCTTTAACCACCTATCCCTGATTCCTCTGCGCCTCTCTAAACTCCTCCTTCACCTTCTCTAACAGCCCTTCTTCTGTCATTAATCGATACGCCGTATTTGCTAATGCTTTTGCGGATGTAATTAATGCTTTGTCTCCTAGTTCTGAACGAGCTGCTTCTCTAAATTCATTCGTATGTGCAATTAAATCGTCTGGTCCGATTTTAATGTACGGATGAATTGTCGGTACGACCTGGCTTACGTTTCCTGCGTCTGTCGAACCGATACCGAGTCTTTCTTTACGATTTACGTCTTCACCTAGTAGTTCTAATTCTTCGGCTACGATGTCATTAAATGTTTTCGTTACGAGTAATTCATCAATTTCATTTTGGAATTGATGAATTTTTACTTTTGCACCTGTTGCTAATGCTGCACCTTGTGCGATGTTTCTTACTTTTTCTGTTACTTCCGCACATCTTTTTCGCGTTGCTGCACGGATGAAGAACCTTGCTGATGCGTAGTCAGGAATAATATTAGGAGCTTTTCCGCCTTCTGTAATGACTCCATGAATTTTCACATCTGACGAAAGTTGTTGGCGAAGTGCATTAATACCGTTATAAAGTTGAATAACCGCATCTAATGCGTTAATCCCTTCCTCTGGTGAAGCAGCAGCGTGAGCTGTTTTTCCGTAAAAATGAAAATCAAGTGGATCAACTGCTAATGATGGGCTCGTTGTCGCTGTTTTTCCGCTCGGATGAATCATAAGAGCTGCATCAATATTTTTAAATAAACCAGCTTTTACATAACTCGCTTTTGCGCTACCATTTGGACCACCTTCTTCTGCTGGTGTTCCGAACACAACTACTTCTCCTCCAATTTCCCCCAGCGTTTCTGATAATGCGATTGCTGCCGCAACGCTCATTGTGCCAATTAAATTGTGACCACACGCATGGCCTAACCCTGGTAAAGCATCATACTCGGCTAAAAATGCAATAACTGGTCCTTGTTTTCCTGAACTTTTTCGCGCAATAAAACCTGTTTCATGTCCAGCTATATTATGTTGCAACTGAAAACCAGCGCTACCTAATAATAAACTTAACGTTCTCGATGCGTAAAACTCTTGGTTACCAATCTCCGGATTCGCATGAATATCATGACTTGTTTTTATGTACTTTTCCTTATTTCTTTCTATACTCCGGGCAATTGTCTTCCTTTGTGACGTTACTCCTGTCGCTCCCATTTTTCTTCCTCCTTTATTTCCACGTAAAAAAGCCTCTTTCTAAAAGATAGAAAGAGGCTTTTGCATATAATACAGTCAAAATGAGCTTCTTTCTTATCTTTCAAGTTACCTTGCTGGAATTGGCACAGTATTCATAAAGAATCCGCTGCCGAGGTTTCGTAGGGCCAGTCCCTCCACCTCTCGTGATAAGAATTTTCATAAAACTTTATTAAATTATTTTTATTCTAAGTTCATTTCAACTAAAAGTCAAGGAAATTCTATCTGAATTTACCGAATATCTAGAAATCCTTTTAATACACCGATTGTTTCTGGTGCTTGTAGTCTTGCACATATGTACGGAAATTCCGAACTCCCCTCAAACATCATTTGAGATGTGAGCGGTGCCCCTGCCCAAAAAATTTCATCATCGATTAATACAAACGGCAATGCTTTATTTTGTCTTTGTAACTTTACATTTTTTAATGGAACTGGTCCGTCACTATAAACCGTTATTGGCGCATTTGTACGCATTAACGCTTGCCATACTCGTTTATCTACTTGCTTCGTACTTGGAAGTGAAATAATGATTTTTCGTTTTGCAGCTACAATATCTTTTAAGAGCCCTTTCGTTTCCTCTAGATTCATTTCCATAAACCAGCGTAAACGTTTCGAAATTTTCCGCTCCCATACTTGACCTGACGTTGTGCGGTCATACACATTTCCGTGACGTTCTATATGACCGGTTAATTGTGACAATGCTTGTTTTCTCAAAAGGTTTTTACGCATATATTGGCAATCTGATAATTGAATGAACTTCCCTCTCGCTCTCGTTACTGCTACATTAACGAGACGATGGTTTTTGTGATCAAAGAATAACACGCCAGGTCGTTCTTGCGGATAACTATCAACCGTATCAAAGATCATCATATCTCTTTCAGAACCTTGAAACTTATGAACTGTCGCCGCTAATACTTGTATGTGTCGATATTTCGTTCTCTGCAACATTTCTCGAATACACGTTGATAAAAAGCGGGACTGCGCTCGGTACGGCGTAACAACACCGAGCGATTGAACACCATCTAACAGTCCGATTAAAATCATTTGCATCGCTACTAAGCCAGACATAATATTAAAGCGCGAACCTGAAGCAGCATCTTTTAGTGAAAAAGCCCCCATTAAGCTCGTATCAAATAAAACAATCGCCTCATTTGTGAACGGTTGTAGCTCTGCAATTTCTTTACGTTTTGAAACAGACGGATGGTTATATACTCTATTTTTATAAATAAATGAGTTCGTAAACTTCGAAATATCCGCATGCATACGTCTTTGTTCCTGCAACATAAAAAGGTTGGGATGTGCTTCTGATTTGTTTACAGAATCAACAATTCCTACATGGTAAAACATATCTTCACCAAGCCATTTTCGAACAAGTTCATGGTTTGCCATTGCAATTGGAGGTAACTGTAAAAAGTCACCACAAACAACGATACGTTTCCCAAGTGAAGCAGCCAATGCGATTTGCGGAACGAACGCCATACTCACTTCATCTACAACAACTAAATCAAATGTACGCTTATAAATAAGCGCATCAATTGCACATTTCGATAAAGTTGCACCGATCACTTTCGCATTTTCAATATATTCTCGTTCTACTTCTTTAATCTTCGCTCGTTGTTTTCGAAGATCACTTTCAATCTCCTGCATACATTTCTTATCAGCAGATGTCGCTTTATATGATAAAATTTTTTCACGAAGCTCTTGGCGTGTTTCTTCTAAATAGAGCCTTTCCTCTCCCCATGATCCATTCGTTGTTTCTACTAACCTCGACGTAAGTAACGTTTTATGATTTCGTATATGCTCATGTTGACTAAAACCGTAACGAACAATTTCACCAGGTGTCCATTTCTTTTTCTTCTCAATTTGCTTCGTTACTTCACTCATTAATACGTCTACTGCCGCGTTACTATGAGCTAACACAAGTACCGATTTTCCTTTTTGATAATGTGCTGAAATAATGCGCGACAAATTGTAAGACTTTCCTGTTCCAGGCGGTCCCCAAACGTACGTTGTCGGATTGTAAAACGAACGATACGCCAATTCATTTTTCGTATTTTTCATCTTCTCAATATGCTTTGGACTACTTGTCCCATCTACTAAACGTTTAATTCGTTGACGTCTTTGCTTATCTTTACGAGCCTCTTTTAACCGCTCTTGCAGCTGTTCTAAAAGTTGCCACGGTTCACTGTATAAAACCGATTCTCGTATTTCGCCTTGTATATAGTCATTTAATTTCAGTTCTATTTCTAATCCATGTACGGATAATACTTCCCCTGTCGCTTCCTCACCATCGAACTCAATTCGAATCGATGAACCTTCAGGTAAGCTTACTTCCGAAATAAGTTGAAAGACATACACTGTATTTTCATAATCTGTATATAAAAAACGACCGTTAATGATAGAAATTTTACTACCACCTATCGTTTTCCAATGTTTAATTTCATATGCTAATGCATAATGCCACTCTTTCATCGTTTCCGATAACGAAGGGGTTTGAGTCGTTGTGTTCATAAAATAAGCTCCTTCCTTCTCCCCAAACATACTTTCTCACTATACCATATAACACGCTAAAATTTGTAAGGTTTTTATCTTGCTTATTTTCTTAATTTTCAATATTATATATAATATTTTCGGAAAGAAGGATTACATATGCCTGTAAGAAGAATGGAACACGTAGGACTTATGGTTGCAGACTTAGAAACATCTATTTCATTTTATGAGGAAGTAGTTGGCTTACAACTTATTAAGCGTATGGGGCATCCAAATCCAGACTTAAAACTTGCTTTTTTAGGTGTAGAAGAATCACAAGAAACGCTACTAGAGCTAATTGAAGGTTACAACTCTTCCCTTCCGCCAGAAGGTAAAGTACATCACATTTGCTTTAAAGTGGATTCATTAGAAGATGAAATCGAAAGACTAAAAAAACATGAAGTAACCTTTTTACTAGGTGAAGAAATTGAAACATTACGGGATGGAACACGTTACATATTCTTCGCTGGACCTGACGGGGAGTGGATTGAGTTTTTTGAGACGGAAAGATAAAAAGCATTGGATACCCAATGCTTTTTACAATTACGCAAATAAAGAAGTATTCGCATATAAAGCTGGTGAACCACCTGAATGTACGAATAAAATATTGTCTTCTTTATTAAATTTACCTTTTCTAATTAAATCGATTAATCCCGCTACCGCTTTACCTGTATACACTGGATCAAGTAAAATACCTTCAGTTTTCGCAAGCAGCTGAACTGCTTCTACCATTTCCGGTGTTGGTAATGCGTAACCTGGCCCAACATATTCATCAAAGCATGTAACAGCTTCACGCGGAATGAAGTTTGGGATGCCAACATGAGCTGAAGTATCCACTACAAGGTTTGCTACTTTCTCTTCCTGTTCGTTTTTTCCTCTACTTACATTTATTCCGATTACAGGGATGTTACTCTGTGTTCCAGAAAAACCAGTAATTAAACCAGCATGCATACCGCCGCTACCACTTACACAAACAACTGAACTGAAATGAATTCCTTGCTCGAATGATTGCGCCATAATTTCTTGCGCACAAGCAACGTAACCCATTGCGCCAATAGAGTTTGATCCGCCAACTGGAATTACGTATGGTGTATTTCCTTTTTCGCTTACTTCTTTCGCTATTTTTTTCATTTCTTCCATAAGGTCTGCTCCGTTTGGCACAACAATTACGTTTTCAGCCCCTAATAAATGATATAAGAAATAGTTTCCGTTAAAGTCTGGCTTTTCTTCTCGCTCAATCCCTTCTTCTAATACGAGAATACATTTCATTTTTTCTTTAACCGCAGCAGCTAACGTTAAGCGGCAATGATTTGACTGAATACCACCAGCTGTAATTAACGTATCTGCACCTTTTGCCTGTGCATCCGCAACTAAAAATTCTAATTTTCTCGTCTTATTACCACCAGCTGTTAAACCAAGTAAATCATCTCGTTTAAAATAAATAGTCGGTCCACCAAGTGCTTCAGAAAAATTGTTTAACTTTTCAATGGGTGTATATGATTCTGTATATTTTTTTCTCGGGAATTTAGCTAAATTCATAAAAACGCTCCTTTTACATTCTTTTGCAATAATCCTTATGTAACCATACTATTATTACATGGAAAAATGATGAAGTCACCTTTTCTGTTTAAAAATATAAGGAATTACAATTATAGTAAATGAAATGTCGTGGCTGTTTTTCTTACTTGCTCTCTTCCTTCTGCCTGGATAAAAGACGTCGGTAATAGAGCTGCCATAATTGCTAACGAGACATCTTTCTTTTTCATACAAATTCTCTCCCTAATAAATAGAATGTGTATTAACACTTTCTACTTTCCCTTAAATGCTTGTCCACTTCAAATTATATAGAGAGAGATTGTAAGTGTTGATTAAGTAAAACATGAATTGTTTTTTAAGAGATTTTAGCTATTTTTGCAATAGAAAAACACAACTATCCATGTTACAAAAGATTATTTTCAAATTGTAGTTATCATTTCTTCACCGCATGAACATAGTGAATTGTTTCAAAAGCTGATAAATAATCATTTCGTCCCTCAAAATACATTTTATGAATATCCTCTGGTGATAAATGCTCATAAATGAGTAAGCCAGCCTTCTCTAACATGGCTTCCATTTCTTCATAAGCAAAACATGATTTCATCGGCTCTCCGCCTACAGCAGCCATTTTCACCATGTTTTCAACTCGATTGGACAATCCTTTTTCCGTAAATAAGTTTTCATCAGGGTAATCGAAAACGATAGAACTCCCTGCTGGAACCGTCGCAAATAAACAGTCTATTAAACTAGAAAGTTCCTCTTTCGTTAAATAATACGTAACCCCTAAAAGGCTAAAGAATGTCTTTTTATTTTCAAATCCTTCATTTATTAACTTTTCATAAGAAAATCCTTTCGTGAAATCTATCGAAACAAAATGAAGATTACTTGGAATTTCTAGCTCTGCTTCTTTCACTCTTTCCACCTTAAACTGTTGCGTAGAAGGATGATCTACTTCAAATATCCCTATTTTATTTTCTAATTCTCGGTGTCTAAAACTAAACGTGTCCATTCCCGCACCGAGTATGACGTATTGTTTTGCTCCTAGTGTAATTTCATGTAGCAATACTCTTTCACAATATGCTGCACGTGCCAAAGGTGTTGGTGATAACTGCACTTGCGTAATCCATTTTAATATTTCTTTCGGATTATCTTGAAACTGCTGTGCAATGTCTTTATTGAAAAAATGTATCCCTTGAACCATGTTCATTTCAATATCATTACGTTCTTTTGGCAAAATGAATTCTTTAGCGATATAATCATCAAAAATTTTAGGAGTATCACATTCACTATGATACGTCCTTCCGAAAGCTGATACTAATGACGTTATACTTGATTCACCTTTTTTCACACACATACACTCCTTCATTTTCACAATAAAAATAGGGTTCCCCTGGCCAGGAGAACCCTATTATACAACTTGTTTATAAATTAGTAAATTATAGCATAAATTAATTTTTTTGTCAAGTTTTTAGCCTGCCGCCACTCAAACAATTTGCGTGTTCCCTAGCAGGAAAATCCCCCCGCACAGAATATTCCAGTTTATAACGATATGAATGAAGGTCATCATGAAAAGATTAATCATCATTACAGTAGGAAAAACATACAGCGGAAAAACTACATTCGCTAGAGCGCTAGAAAAAGAGTTACCTAACCCTTTTATATGCTGAATCATTGCATGAAGATGTAATAGATTCTGTAGAAAATGAGGCTAATTATTTGTTTGTTATTCGAGATAATACGGAAACGGATTCTGTTATAAGGGAAATCATTCATATAACAAAAAGCTGATCAACTCCCTTACATCAAAATAAGAGATTTTAAAAATTACATAATCATAGATTATTATGCAAATACTTCCTCTAGTCACCGAACATGGTATACAATAATAAAGTGAAACTTTAATCAGTGGGGGTTTTCTTCATCCCNNGGCAGTTATCTCCCACCTAATTCCCTCGCATTCGCCGAATTTTGAGGTGGGGGTCTTACTGCCCACAAATAGCGGGATGAAACAACATAAGAAAAACGTAGATGAGAAGATGACTGAAATGAGAGAGCATAAGCAAAATATCGATATAAATTATATTAACTGTCCATCTCTAAGCGTCAAGACACGATCACATACATCCAGCATTCTTTCATCATGTGTAATCATAATGGCTGCTTTTTGATTTTCTTTTACCTCACGTTTCATCATTTCAACGACTTCACGTGCGCGGTTTGAGTCTAAGCTTGCAGTCGGTTCATCAGCTAATATTAAATCTGGATTGTTCATGAACGCACGAGCGATTGCTACCCTTTGTTTCTCTCCACCAGATAGTTGATTTGGATAATGTTTTTTTCTTTCAGATAATCCAAATGCTGCTAATAAATGATTCGCACGCTTTTCAGATTCTTGTTTACTTTCTTTTTTTAGCTTTGCAATATAAAGTAATTGCTCTTTTACATTTAAATATGGAACAAGATTTGCAAACTGGAAAATGAACCCGATTTGTTTCAAGCGAATGTCTGTCATTTCCTTTTCTGATAACTGCGTAATATTTTGCTCACGAATGTAAATATCCCCTTTTGACGGTGATAGTAATGCACCCGCGATTGATAATAACGTACTTTTCCCTGATCCAGAAGGACCGACGATTCCGATAAATTCTCCAGCTTTCACATCAAGCGATATCGGATGAAGGGCTGTTACTTCCGTATTCCCTTCCCCGTACACTTTACTTACTTTGTCTAATTTTAATAATAAAGTCATTACATCCCGCCTCCAATTGCTTCTAATGCATCAACTTTTAATACTTGATATAACGAAATAATTGTTCCTAAAATACTAATTACGACAAAAATTGCTGCATATTGTGCAATCATCGGTGTCGTTAATAAGAACGGCATACTTGCTGGTAAGAGTGTTTCTAGCCCTTGTACAAGGATAATACTGATTATCATCGCAACGACTGATAAGAATAACGCCTGCACGACTAAGCTATTTGCTAAATAAGAATTTTTCGTTCCAATTGCTTTTAGTACACCTAATTGCTGTGTTTTTTGCAATGTAATGACGTAGAAGAATACACCAATTAGTAACGCAGCGATAACAAGCAAGAACGCAATAATCATCGTTAATGTTCCTTGCTCTTCTTTAAATCCTGGAATACTTTGCAGTACTTCTTTTTTATCGATAACGTGTGCATTTTTCACTTCTTTATCTGTATTGAGTGCAATTGCACTATAGTCTTTTTGATTTGGTTGTGAGATGTCTCCCCATACGTCTTCATTTACATAAACGACTGGTGTATGGCTAAACATTTGATCTTTCGTAAATCCAATGATTTTAAATTCTTTCTTTGAAACAGGATCGATAATTGTATCGCCAATATCGACTCCTTTTTCTTTAATCGATTCATCAGCAACCATTTCGTTATTTGATGTACCTAACTTCTCACCTTTTACAATTTTCGGTTCTAAAAATGTAGCACGTTCACTTGAGAAAATAGCGATATCTACTTTTTTCGAACTATCTTTCTTTTCATAAGTTGAAACTTTTACACGAAACGGAACCGCCTCTTTCTTGCCCACTTGATTTACTACATTATCTACATCTTCTTTTTTAATTTGTGAACGAAGTAATTTATTTTCCGCATCATCCGCTAATACGAACTTATTTGCATCCATATTTTGAATAGATGAAGCATTATCATATGATAATCCATTTGCTAATCCTGAAATGACAAGAACTAAAAATGATAGTAAAACCATGATGAGTCCGATTAATCCGTATCTTAATTTTGATTGTTTTAATTCACGCAGAGCTAAAAACATTTTGCGCGCTCCTTCCTCTTTTTTTCTATGCACTTATCATAAAAAAGAAATATGAACGGAATATGAACAGAAGATTACAGGGGAAAGATTAAAGTGGAACTTTAATTAGTGGGAGGTTGATCCCCACTGATTACTAGTTGAACGAATCGGGCTTTTACGTGCAGTCGAACTCTCACCTAACTTCTTCGCATTCGCTAACTTTTGAGGTGGAGTCTTACTGCCCGTTAATGCGAAATGTATTTCCAGGCTGTTGAAATTACATCGGATATTTTTGAGCTGCGATTTAAGGAAGAACGAGTGAAAGGTGCTGCTTTATAGCAAAAAGAAAACATTATCTAATCCGTAATTGAAAATATGTTAGCGATTTTTCGATTATATCGAATTACCTACAAAAAAGAAGAGGCTGCTTCAAAAAAAACATCCTCTTCCTTTACATTGATTTCGGAAGTTCAACCCGAACAGTCGTCCCTTCCCCTTTCGTGCTATACACTGAAACGGTTCCTTTATGCAGTTCAACGATTTTCTGCACGATCGATAATCCTAAACCGCTACCTTCTATATTTCTTGCCCTTGCCGCATCTACTTTATAAAAGCGATCAAAAATACGCTCCATTTCTTCCTTTTCCATACCGATTCCGTTGTCTAATACGGAGATAATAACGCTAGACTCTAACTCTTCGACAAAAAACTCAATCGTCCCGCCATCATTTGAAAACTTAATACTATTCGTAAAAATGTTACCCCACACTTGATGAAGTAGGTTTTCATCACCTTTTATGGCGATATCCGGCACATCAAACTCAACAGCGATATCTTTTTCACGCCATTTCCATTCGAGCATAAAAATGACATCTTTAATTTGCTTCTGCAAATTGAATTCTTTTATTTGTAGGACTTTCTCTTCTTTATCTAAAGAAGCTAGCGTAAGTAACTGTTTACATAAACTAGACATTCGCTTACTTTCGCCCTCAATAATTTGTAAGTAATGGTTTCTTTCTTCTTCACTCATCTTTTCTGTTTGCAATGTTTTCGAAAAACCTTGTATGGAAGAAAGCGGCGATTGAAATTCATGCGAAACATTCGAAACGAATTCTTGTCTCATTTCATCTAATTCTTTTATACTTTTCGTCATCTTTTGGAAACTCGTGGCTAACGTACCAATTTCATCTTTTCTTTTTTCATCTAATTCAATTTCATATTCACCACTCGCAATTTTTTGAGTAGCCTTCGTAAATTTACGAATCGGACGAACGATATAACCTGCTGCAATTACTATAAAAATAATACTTAATAACACGATAAATCCAAGTAATACCGCTAAGAAAATTCGCATCTCACCAAATTGTTGCTGAATGTCAGGACGAATAAATAAAGCATACTGTTTATCACCATGTTTTAACGGTATACCGACGCTATTAATTAATTCATTATCGAAAAATCCTGTAATAAAGAGACGAGTTGGATAAGTAGAAACACCATTAAACGTTTCTCCTTGCAATACTTTATGAACGATATCATCACTTATTGTCGTCTTACGAAACGCATTGCCGATACGCTTTCCATTCTTTTTGTCATCAACAATATAAATTTCATACCCTAACTTTGCAATAGAATGTAAGTATGCCTCTTTATTTTCTTCACTTTGCTTTTCATATAACGATTTAACTTCCTCAGCATACTTTAAAATCTTTTCACTATTGTACTGTTTTAACTTCACTTGATAGTACACATTTGTTAATAAAAAACCGATAATACTACTAAGTAGCATAATACCAACTGTCATAAAAACAAACCTGGAATATAATGATTTCATCCTATTTCAGCTCCAACTTATAACCGAGTCCGCGCACTGTTTTAATTCGAAAATCATCTGTTCGTTTTGAGAAACGATCTCGTAGTCTCTTCACATGAACGTCGATTGTTCGTTCATCCCCTTCAAAATCCATTCCCCATACTAATTCAATTAATTCTTCCCTCGAAAATGTTCTTCCAGGATAACTAGCGAGTTGTGATAATAACTCAAATTCCTTTAATGGAAGCAAAATCGTTTGACCGTTACACTTTACTTCAACACCTTTACGATCAATTGTCGTTCCGTGGAGTGTAATAATGTCAGCACTAAGCATTTGATAACGGCGCAATAAAGCTTTCATACGGAAGATCACTTCATCTGGTTCAAATGGTTTTACAATATAATCATCCGTACCAGAAATGAATCCTTTTTCTTTATCCACTAACTGATCTTTTGCAGTTAATAAAATCACAGGTATATCATGATACTTCCGAATTTCTTCACATAACGTATAGCCATCAATATACGGCATCATAATGTCTACTATCGCAAGGTGAATATTTTCCTTCTCTAATACACCTTGAGCTACTTTTCCATCTTCAGCCTCAAAAACTTTAAACCCCTCTTTTTGTAAATGGTAATGTAATAACTCTCTTATATGCTTATCATCTTCAGCTAATAAAATATGTATCATCTTCATTAAACCCTCTCTTGTTCATCCTTCTACATTCTTACATTAAGAAACAATTGGATTTTTTGCAAGAAAAAGAAAAACAAAATGCTATGACACAATTGTTTGGAATAAAGGTTGATAAATAATCCCCTCCAAACCAACATTTTACGATACATAAAAAGAATCTATTTTGAAAAAAGATTGTTCAAAATAGATTCTTATATTTTAGCATTACGATTCTTTTAATAAAAAATATTGATCATTTTCTATCTTTAAAAAAACAAATTCTAACTCTTATTAAACCTTCGAAATATCAACAAACCCTTCTCCGAACACATCACGAACATCATGTATGGCGATGAAAGCAATTGGATCAGTAGTTTGAACAATCCGTTTTAACTTTATTACTTCTTGCTTATTAATAACAATATAAAGAATGTCCTTCGGGGTTTTTGTGTAATAACCATGACCTGAGTATACGGTAACCCCTCTGTCCATTAAGGTAGTCACCTGTTCGGCAATTTCGTTCGGTTTATCAGAAATAATCGTAATGGCCTTTTTCGGATTCAAACCTTCGATCACAAATTCCATTACTTTCGTTCCTACATATAGCATAATAATTGTCAGCATCAGTTTTTCTGCACCAATTATGAAATAAGATGAAAAAGCAACTATTAAATCGAAAAACAATAGACCATAGCTAATGCTCCACCCTAAATACTTATGAGTCATCCTTGCTAAGATAGTAGTACCTGCTGTTGTTCCTCCAACACGAATGATTAGACCAATCCCGCACCCTATAAATACTCCCCCGAAAATAGCATTTACCAGCACCTCATCCGAAGCAATATTCCAGCCTTCTGTCAAATGAAGGAACAGCGAGTTGGTAACTACAGCAATGATTGTATAAATCGTTGTTATCTTATTCAAAAATTTATAGCCGACTATTAACAAAATCGCATTTAGAATTAAGTTGACTAAACCTGGTGACCATTCAAATAAATAGTAAGTAATAATCGTGATACCTGTTACCCCACCTTCACCGAACTCGTTCGGGATAACAAACCAATTCACACCTAACGCAAAAAGGAATGCACCAATAATAATAAAAATAATGTCTGTGGTTCTTTTCTTCATACAGTACCTCACTTCTTTTAAAAATATTTATTCTGGCATAAACTCTCACCATTATATCGCGGAACATTTAAAGCGAACAGTAGTCTGTTTTTATTTTAAAATAAATTTTTAATCAAACTTTATTTTAAATCTACATGTAATTAAAACAGTACAACAAAATTATTTATTATGTACTGCAAATATAGGTTTAATTTCACATGCCATTCACGCTTAATAATGAATATGTACACTGACTCGCACAAAGTTCAAATAAAAAACAAAGATGCTAAGTCATAGAATAGACTTTGCACCTTTGTTTTATTAAAGCGATTTATATGTATGTAAATCCCTTTTAACACCTCAACAATGTTTTTACCACAACCGTCACATCTTACTGCTTTGCATCCCATTTTTCTAAACAGAAGTAAAACAATACCCCATCAATTGTTATACATATAATAATTAGATGGGAACCATACTACACATTTTATATTTTATCCCGCTATTTNNCGATTGGTGAGGGCTCATAATCAGTGGGGGATGGACAAAACCCCCACTGATTACAGTTTCACTTTATTCTATTCTTTCTTTACATACATTAGGTTTATACATTATTGTCTGGTGTCATTTACAATCAAAACATTTACTCGTCTAATTAAGACCAAATCCATGCATCATCATTGTTCTCATTTTGGTTCTTTACCTCATGAACTTTTTCGATATGATCTGTTGTGTTCCAGTTAATTGAACGTCCACCCCACTCTGCATACTCCATATCAATTTTTACTATCTCACCCTTATTAAATACTTGTCCCTTTGTTAAGTACACTTCGACAATAACTTTCTCCCCATTTACCGTTGGATACTGAACAACGACATATTTAGTAAAACCTTTTACCTTATCCACCATCGTTACTACCTTTGATACTTCCCCAATCACATAATCAGATGATCCATCTTCTTTCATATGCATACCCAATGTATTTGAAGTATTTTCAACTGCAGTTGCAACCATATATTCTGTAAAATTATGCATCATAAGACCAGTAGCTTTTACTTCATCCCCTACTTTCACATTTGAAAGTGAATCAATATAAACACTAACAGGTTTCTCATATTGTTTAGATTTTACAACAATCATACCATTATCCACTTCTACTACTCGGCCTTCTAATGTCGAGAAATTTGATTCAGCAGAAGCAGCACTTGCTTTTGTTGCTTCTACCCCTGGTAAATTTGTTCCTGTTAATGCTACGATACCTAATGCACCCGCTAAGATTAATTTTTTCATACCCATTGTGTTACATCTCCATTCATAATGATTTTATTTGTTTGATTGGGTTGGATACGACCAACCTGTAATCATTATAGTTACAAGATTTGAAAATAACAACCACTTTTCTCATGCAATCTTGCATACTGTAATTTTCAAATATAAAAATTTGATAAAAAACTTATTGTAGTTTATTCTCATATTTAACAATGGGGCTAGATTCTCGAATTACAGCAGGTGAATTTGTTGAAGATAGAGAAACTAATGTTATGTACCATATTCTTCAACTCTACGGTTTGTATAGTCGTAGTTAATTAAATTATGGATGGGGGAGCAAGGCGATTCTGAACTAAGATGGAGATATGAGCAAGGAGTAAAAAGGTTAGAAGATGTTTTCGGTCTTAAAGTTGTCCCAATGCCTAATAGTTTAAAAGGAAGCGAATATCTTTATAAAAATCCACAAGCTCGTTCGGAAGACTTAATGACAGCATTTAAAAATACGCTCATTAAAGGAATTATTACGAATATTGGTGGAGAAGATAGCATCCGTTTACTTCCTTTAGCATGCGAAACGGATTGTTCTTCCAAAAATTACGAAAAGGTGTTGATAAACCGTTTTTTCTAATCTATTCAATATCGTATACTTCAGTTATTTTCGATCCTGACAGCTTTTCTTTTATCTAAAAATCACGCGACGTATTTGTAAACTCTCCTGTCATTCATTTGTAAATGTTCGCTCAAAGGTGATTTTTTCACCTACTTGCAATTTCATCGATACCGCCTCAAAAACACCTTGGGATTTACTTTCTTACATAAGAAAAACCGAAATTAAAAATCATTTCGGTTTTTCAAAACTATAGAAGTCGATTTACTTTAACGAATGAACAAACAATCCGCTACGCAGTTTCGGTTCAAACCACGTTGATTTTGGCGGCATTACTTCTCCAGCATCTGCGATTGCTAATAAATCTTCCATGGATGTTGGATATAACGCGAACGCGGCTTTATATTCACCGCTATTCACAAGACGTTCTAATGCTTCTAGCCCGCGGATTCCACCGACAAAATCGATACGTGAATCAGATCGCGGATCATGTATTTTAAGTACTTGGCTTAATAAATGATCTTGTAAAATAGATACATCTAAACCTTTAACAAGATCATTTGCATCAAACGCTTCTTCTTTCACAGTGAGTTTATACCACTTCTTGTTTACATACATACCAAATGATTTTGGCTTATTTGGTTTACACGGAGAAACGGTTGCTTCTTCTACATAAAAATACCGCGTAATTTGATTTAAAAACTGTTCCTCTGATAAGCCATTTAAATCTTTCACAACTCGGTTATAGTCCCAAATTGATAATTCATCGTGAGGGAATAGAACGGATAAAAAGAAGTTAAATTCCTCTTCTCCTGTGTAATTCGGATATTGTTCTCTTCGCATAAGTCCTACTTTTGCAGCTGATGCCGAGCGATGATGTCCATCTGCAATGTACAAGTTAGGAATATCTTCAAATGCGTTTACTAAAGTTGCAATTACATCTTCATCTGCAACCTTCCAGGCAACATGCCCAACACCGTCTTCTGCTGTAAATTTATAAATTGGCGCATGTTCTTCTTTCCAGCTTGCAATTAAACGCTTCACTTCTTCTTTTGTGCGGTACGTTAAAAAGATAGGACCCGTATTTGCATCACATACATCAACATGGCGAATACGATCCAGTTCTTTTTCATAACGCGTTCTCTCATGTTTTTTTATTGTATCATCTTCATACTCATCAATAGATGTACAAACAACAAGACCTGACTGCGTTTTTCCTTGCATCGTCAGCTCATAAATGTATAATGCTGGATCTTCATCTTGAATGAATACTTCTTCTTGTATAAATTGCTTTAAATTTTCACCCGCTTTTTCATATACGCGATCATCGTACGGTGAAAGTGCCGGATCTAAATCGATTTCTGCTTTATCAACGTGTAAAAAAGAATACGGATTCCCTTTTACAACTTCTCTTGCCTCTTCGCTATTTAATACGTCATACGGTAAAGCTGCAACTTGCGCTGCTTTTTCTTCTACTGGACGAATAGCCCGAAACGGTCGGATTTTTGCCAAATTTCTCTCTCCTTTACACAATCATTCGAACGGCTACAACACCTGAAATTTCCCTTATGTTTTCCACAATATTCTCTTTAATTATATCATCAATTCCATTGTCAATATCAATCATTGTGTACGCCCAAGAATGTTTACTACGATTAATCATATCTGCAATATTAATATGATGTTCTGCTAAACATCCTGTAATTTGCCCTACCATGTTCGGTACATTTTGATGCATAATTGTAATTCGTTTCTTTCCGATATACGGAAGCTCTACGTTTGGATAGTTTACTGAATTACGAATATTCCCTGTCTCTAAATATTCGCGTAATTGACGAGCTGCCATTACCGCACAATTTTCTTCAGATTCAGATGTAGATGCACCTAGATGCGGCGTCGCTGTTACATTTTTCATTTTAATCACATTTTCATTCGGGAAATCAGTTACGTAATGTTTAATAATATCTTCTTCTAACGCTTTTTGAAGAGCCTTTTCATCTACAAGTTCTCCTCTAGAGAAATTGAATAGTCGCATTCCTGTTTTCATCGTCTCTATAGCGTGTTCACCAATAATCCCCTTCGTTTGGTTCGTCAGGGGAATATGAAGTGTAATATAATCACACGTTGCAAAAATTTCATCTAAACTAAATGCTCTTTGCACATGTGTAGAAAGACGCCAAGCTGTTTCAACTGAAATGTAAGGATCGTATCCGACAACGTCCATTCCTAACGCTAACGCATCATTTGCCACTAAAGCACCGATTGCACCAAGCCCAATAATTCCTAAACGTTTTCCAGCAATTTCAGATCCAACAAATTGTTTTTTCCCTGATTCAACAAGTTGAGGTACTTCTTCACCCTCTAAATTTTTCGTCCAGCTTACTCCATTAATAATGTTACGTGAAGACATAATAAGGCTAGCAATAATGAGTTCCTTTACTGCATTTGCATTTGCCCCTGGCGTGTTAAATACTACAATTCCTTTTTCTGTACAGTGATCTACAGGAATATTATTCACACCAGCACCAGCTCTTGCTATCGCCTTTAAGTCTTTTGAAAACTCTTCTTGATGTAAAGAATAGCTGCGAAGTAAAATACCGTCTGGGTGGTCAATTCTATCCCCTACTTCATAGCGTTCTCCACTAAAAACTTGCAAACCTTTTTCCGCAATTTGATTTAACGTTTGAACACGAAACATATCTTCAACTCCCTATCTATTTTCAAGCTCAAATTCCTTCATATAATCTACTAATTGCCCAACACCTTCCACTGGCATCGCATTATAAATACTTGCACGCATACCTCCTACTGAGCGATGTCCTTTTAGCGTAACGAAACCGCGTTCCTTCGCTTTCTGTAAAAACTGATTGTTAAGCTCTTCTGACGGTGTTGTAAACGGAATGTTCATAAGTGATCGATACGTAGGATCAACTGGTGAAGTAAACAATTTAGATTCATCTAAAAAACGATAAAGAAGCGACGATTTCTTTCTATTTTGTTCTTCAATCGCAGATACCCCGCCTTGCTCTTTCAACCACTCTAGTACAAGTTTCGTTACGTAAATACTAAAGGATGGTGGTGTATTATATAAGGAGTTATTTTTACTGTAAGTTTCATAGTTTAACATTGTCGGACAAGAGCGATCAGCCCCGCCAATTAAATCCTTTTTTATAATAGCAATCGTTAAGCCCGCTGGCCCTAAATTCTTTTGCGCACCCGCATATATGAGACCAAACTGCGAAACATCATATTGTTCCGATAAAATATTTGAGGACATATCCGCAACAAGTGGCACTTCTTCCAAATGTGGTATATACACATATTTTGTTCCCTCAATCGTATTGTTCGTTGTAATATGTACATAATCTAGCTTTACATCATTCTGCAAATCATCCATTTTAGGAATCGTGGTAAACTTCTCTTGTTCTGAAGAAGCAATCACTTGTACTTCCCCTACTTTTTCGGCTTCTTGCAGTGCCTTTTTAGACCATGAACCAGTTAGTACGTACCCTGCTTTTTTATAAGTATTCATTAAATTTAACGGTATCATTGAGAATTGTAATGACGCACCGCCTTGTAAAAACAAGACATCATACTCATCAGGAATGTTCATTAATTCACGAAGTAAACTACTCGCTTCATCAATAATACTTTGAAAATAAGAAGATCGATGGCTCATTTCCATAATAGACATGCCTGTCCCGTTATAATTTAGAAGTTCCTTTTGCACTTTCTCTAAAACTGGCAAAGGGAGTATTGATGGTCCTGCTGAAAAATTGTATACTCTCTCCATTACCTGAATGACCTCCCTATTTCTCATTTTACTAATTTTTAAACTTTCTGAATTATACCTCACAATACAATACACGGTCAATTTCTTTTCTATCATTACGGCGCAAGACGTAATGGAATCGCTTGCACGTGCAAGCACTTTTTTATAAACATACAAAAAAGTGTTAAATACATAATCGTACTTAACACTCTAGTAATAAAATTATAATAGCTACTTGTTCGTAAAAAACCGATCAAAAATTTGGTAAATAGCAGAAAGACCAAAGAGCCAATAAATCGTATCCACAAACGCCGGCATGGAACCAAACCATTTCTCAACTACGTTATAACCTAACGCCACAAATAACCAATTCAAACCGCCAAGAATCACCAAAATTACTGTAAGGTAAGACAAAAATTTCATTATGATTGCCCCCTAGGTGATAAGATGGTGAAAGGCCTTTCACTAAAAATATATGTAGTAAACTTCAAAACTTACCTATTTTTAAAAAATTATTTTCGGTACAATTCGTTAATAACTGCCTCTGCTCCTTTACTGCGTATTTGATACGCATGCGTACTACTTATTTAAGCCAATAAGCCAAATTGAAAAACCTTTAAAATACGGCTTCGATTCTAATACATCTCGGTATGCACGCCACCTTTACTAACGAAAACCGAATAGCTTATTTTTTCGTTCTTCCAAAAAAATATCTTTTCACTCTATTCTCCTCCTAAAACCCCTTTTCCTTCATTGATCCATTGTAAAAAAACAAGCCATCCAACTCACAAAGAATGAATTGGATGGCTTTATACTATAAAGAGAATTTGCTATTTGTATTACTGCAATTTCCCTTCAAAAACAATTTTTCTACCACACGGTTCAACTACTGTTTTACCGTCTTTCTTCATTTCATGAAAGATTGGCTCTTCCATACGACGAGACGGTGCGTATCCTTCTTGTTCCATTCGTGCTAAGCAGTCTGTAATTGTTTCGTTTTCAAGTACTTCAAATTTCTTTTTATTAGGTTGTTTTGTCATGCCCTAACCTACTTTCTATTTTTCTTGATGCGAATTGATTCTTCATGTAAACGATATATAACATTGCGAGAATTCCCATTATAATCATAACCGCAATAAAAAAGCTTGTATACTGTATTTTTTCTATAAATACGCCTCCTAATACAGGGCCCATAATACTGCCTATACTAAAAGCGATTCCGGATAATATATTACCTGCTGGTAGTAAGTGTCTCGGTAATAAATCCGTCATAAATCCAAGCCCTAAAGAGAAACATGAGCCAATGACCATACCCGCTAAAAGTATACAAACAAAGACAATCCAGTAATATTGATCAAATACGGCGGCAAGTAGAAAAATGCCCGTACTTATGCTAAACGTCCACGTTAATATACGGTCCCTTCCGTATTTATCACTCAATATACCGAGCGGAATTTGTGTAATAATGCCCCCAACTGCAAACGCTGGTAACAAGAAGGAAACATTTGAAACAGACCATCCTTTACGAAGTGCATATACTGGTAAGTTACTATTTAACATTGCTTCAAGCACACCGTATGCAAGTGGTCCCATTAATGCAATCCAACCTAATCCAACAACTTGTTTATAACGAGAAAATGATGATTCACTTTTCACTTCCGTTTCATCTTGTGCTGGGAATGCATTTTTCGTTGGGAGTAGTAAAATCCAACCTATTAAGCAAAGTATAGTAGATACGATAAATGGTGTTGCAAGACCATACTGAACGGTGCTTGCTAAATACGGACCTACGGCAAAACCAATTCCGAAGAATACACCATATATCGATACTTGTCTTCCTATTTTACTTGGGTCCGACGTTGTCGTAATCCATGTTTGTGTTCCGACATGAAGCATATGATCTCCGACTCCAACTAGAAATCTAAGAATAAACCATACCCAAAATGAAAATGTTTGTGTAAAAAAGAATAATGAAATAATAACAAGAAACCCACCAATGACGATAATGGGCTTCATTCCAAACTTTTGCATCGGTTTTTCAAGAAATGGTGAAATAACTAATATCCCAATGTATAATGCCGTCGCATGAATACCGTTAATACTTGAACTAACCCCTTCTTGCTCAAAAATCATTGCAATGGCAGGTAAGAGCATCCCTTGTGATAAACCTGAGATTGCCACAATCCCAACCATAATCCAAAAAGTAAAACGCATCGACATCCTCTTCCCTCTCCTTCTCACGCTTTCCACTTTTCATTATAAACTGTTTCTATAAATGCGTGTACGAATATTAGCAATAAAAAGAAGCTAAAAGAATGAATCCTTTAACTTCCTATCCTTCCCATATTTGCGCTTTCACATTGTTATGAAATTGCTTAAAATACGGATTTTTATAAAATGCAGTTCCATATAAGTAGTGCTGTGCATTAGCAATTGGTGGTTGTAGCTGCTGCATTTGTAAAGGAACTACAGCTGGTATAACTTGCATATACAGCGGATTTATCATCATTTTCGTATATATATGATGATTATATGGTGAATAAGCGATTAAGAATGGTTTATGCACTGACAATCTCCCCTTTTACATACAAATATTATAGTATATGCAATACTTTTACTTTCGGTGATTATTTCTGTTCTAACCAATTCTCTACATGCTTTATAAATACATCTAAACAATCAATAAATGGTGAGTGTCCGCAATCTTCTAACACTTTCAACTCTGCATTCGGCAAATGTTTTGCTAATTCTTCACCTACTACTTGCGGTACGACGTAATCTCTGTCACCTTGTATGACGAGTGTAGGAGCTTTAATGCAATGAATTTGCTTATTCCCCTCTACAACTCCATTATGTTCATCCGAAATATTAAATGTAATGAGCGCATAATTCACATCTACGAAATTACGTTGCGTTAACATATCATCTAAATATTTTTCATAACGATCCGGTTCAGGTTGATTATGTGTATATATTAATAGATTCCACACTGTACGGTAATATAGTTTATTCCTATTTTTTATCGCGTCTAGTACTGGAGCGATTTGTACTGAATCTTGCACGATTTCTTCTGTCGTCTTTACTAAACTTGATACGATCGGTTGCCCATTAATATCTTTTTTAAAGATAGGATATCCTTTCATTCCTACTGATTCTACTAAAATTAACTTTTCTACAAAAGTTGAGTGATTCGCTGTAAATTGCATCGCAACGCCACCGCCCATTGACCATCCCATTAATGAAAACTTCTCTAATTTTATTTGATCGATAAATAGTTTTACATCTTCTGCAAAGTCTTGTAATGAATTTATCGACTTCTTATACGTTGATTGTCCAAATCCTCTTAAATCAAGAGCGTAAATATGGTATTGATCTTGCAACTTTTCAATAACTAAATCAAAGTGTTGTGACGATGTCATGTTCCCGTGAATGAGTACAAGAATTTCTGTATTTTGCCTTCCAACTTCCTGATACGCAATCGTTTCTCCGTTCGATAGTGAAACAAACTTCATTGTTGTAGGCTTAATCATCACAAGTTCCCCCATTCTTTTTAATAGAAAGAAAATTCTTTATTTAATTAAAGAATACCATACAGAATGTATGTTCTCAACATAAAACCTATACGAAATTTTTACATCCTACAACATGTCTATTACTAGACAATTATAATAAAAAAGTATATAGTTAGCTAGGCAACTAATTTGAAAGGATCAAAATACATGGACGAAAAACAACATTTTTTTCACATCGTCAGCCAGACTTCTCGAAAGTTTACGAAGAAATTTAATGAACGCGTATCTCCAACAGGATTATTTAGTGCGCAATGGGCTGTTATTTTCCGCATTAATCAAACTGGTTCTTGTACCCAAACAGAATTATGCCAGTATTTAAATGTTGAATCACCAACGATGACTCGTACGTTAACACGTATGGAAACGATGGGATGGATTATTCGTACAGAAGGAAAAGATCGCCGTGAGAAGCTCATTTCTTTATCAGAAACAGCAATGGAAATGATTCCGGTATGGCAAGAAGAAGTTGATACTTTCGAAGAAAAAACGCTAGAAGGTATTAACGAAGATGATTTACATCAAGCATTTCAAATGTTACAACAAATCATTAAAAATTTAGATTAAATTGGAGGGATGACGATGCAAAGTGAGAAGCTTTGGACGAAGGATTTCCTCGGAACTTGTTTTAGTAGTCTATTTCTTTTCTTAACATTTTACATGCTTATGACTACTCTACCTGTCTATGTAATAGACGGCCTAAAAGGAAAACCTGAGGAAATTGGTTTAGTTGCAACTGTTTTTCTTATTTCTTCTGTTTTATGCAGACCATTCACAGGAAAATGGCTCGATGATTTAGGAAGAAAGAAAATATTATTTATTTCGCTTTCATTATTTTTAGCCGCTACTGTTATGTATTTTGGGGCGCAAAATTTATTTTTATTACTTGCCCTTCGCTTCTTACATGGTATTGGGTTCGGAATGGCAACAACTGCAACTGGTACGATTGTAACAGATGTTGCGCCAGCTCATAGACGAGGCGAAGCACTTGCATATTTCGGCGTATTTATGAGTCTGCCGATGGTAATCGGTCCTTTTTTAGGTTTAACAATTATTTCTCATTTTTCGTTTACTGCATTATTTATCGTTTGTTCCGTATTTTCATTACTCGCATTTTTATTAGGATTACTTGTAAATATTCCGCATGAAGCACCAGTGAGCAAACAAAAACGAGAAAAAATGAAGTGGAAAGACTTACTTGAACCATCCACTATTCCGATCGCTCTTACAGGATTTGTTTTAGCCTTTTCTTATAGTGGTATTTTATCCTTTATTCCTATTTATGCAAAAGAGCTCGGTTTAGGTGAGATTGCAAGTTATTTCTTCATTGTATACGCACTTGTCGTTGTGATTTCTCGTCCATTTACAGGAAAGATTTTTGATCGCTTCGGTGAAAATGTACTTGTTTACCCAGCTATCATCATTTTCACATTTGGAATGTTCGCTTTAAGTCAAGCGCAAACTTCATTTTGGTTCCTTAGCGCAGGCGTATTAATCGGTTTAGGTTATGGAACATTAATTCCAAGCTTCCAAACGATTGCAATTTTTGCCGCTCCAAACCATCGACGTGGTTCTGCGACAGCTACTTACTTCTCATTCTTTGATAGCGGTATCGGCTTCGGTTCTTTCATTTTAGGTATAGTCGCTGCAAAATCAAGTTATCATAATATGTATTTTATCGCAGCTATTATCGTTGCGTTCACTTTACTTCTATATTATGGATTACACGGGCGAAAACAAAAATTCAAGAAACAACGTACAGATGGACAAATATCTGCTTAACGTTAATAAGGAAAGTAAACTTCCCCGTTTACTTTCCTTATTTTGTATTTCTTTCAATAGAAGCGTATACTTATCATTGAAACAAAAAGGAGGGACATATATGAAATTTAAAAAAACTCCCCTACTCTTACTTATACTAACATTCATATTTGTAATTACAGGGCTTGGTTTTACATACTTCAAACATAATAAAACAACCCCATCAAAACATAACGTGACAAAGGAAAATTGGTTAGACGATCCTTACTTGCGTTGGTCGTACACACATATGCAAGAATTCACTTTAATTAATGAAGTGAATCATAACCCTAATCAAGTTTCCCACTTTCCTACTGCGCTACAAAACCTAGACGGTTTTGCTGTTCAACGTGTATTTGGAAATACAACTCCTCTAAAAAAACTTTTAGACGATAACAAAACAGATGCTTTTGTCGTTGTACAAAATGGGCAGCTTGTTTATGAACGGTATTTCAACGGGTATAAACAGAATGAACCTCATGGAATGGCGTCATTAGCAAAAGTATTTACTGGGGCAATTATACAATCTCTCGCTGAAGAGGATCGTATTGATGTAGAGAAAACGGCAGACACTTACATAAAAGAATTAAAAAATACACCGTTCGGAAAAGCTACCCTTCAGCAATTAATGGACATGCAAGTTTCTGTAGAATATCCCACGCACGGATATGTGCAGCCTGGACTAGAAAATCAAGATGCACAACTATATTTAGCTAGTAATATTTTAGCCCGTGGTAAAAATTACGATGGTCCGATGAAAATTTATGATATGTTACGAGAAGCAGAAGAAACTGCACCGACTGGTTCCGCTTTTTCTTACAATAACGGATCTACAGAAACACTTGCTTGGGTTATTCGAACAATTACTGGTAAATCACTAGCTGAAAATGTAAGTGAACGAATTTGGTCTCAAATTGGTATGGAAGAAAACGCGTATTACGTAACAGATGAAACAAAAATAGAACAAGCAAGTGCTGGTTTAAATGCAACTGCTAGAGATATGGCGAAATTTGGTCAACTACTATTAAATAACGGAGAATATAACGGAAAACAAATTCTCCCTTCCTCTATTACAGAAAGTGTGGAAAATGTACAAGAAGGTGAACTCGCAATTGGCAGTGGTGCTTCTATTTCTTACCATAATCAATGGTGGATTCCACACAATGAACAAGGTGCTTTCGAAGTGTTAGGTAGTTACGGACAAACACTTTACATCGACCCGAAAGCAAATATGGTAATCGTCCACTTCTCTTCTAACGCTGCGCCAAGTCATGAAATACAATCGGTTTATTCCAATATGTATGTTGATATTGCACATCATTTGGAGAAGCTTTCACAGTAGTGGAAGCTTTTTCTTATTGGAGTATTTTATTAGTATCAATCCCTTAGATTCAGATTGAATTTCTAAATTTATTAGGCTTTGTAATTTTTTCATCTGGAATCGGTTTCCACCAATTCCCCGTTAAAAACAACTTGGTCAATAGATTATAACTATCACTGAAATAACTTCCTTATTATTCATCCAATCCCATCCACTATTCACCAAATCCTAATTATTACTGTGAGTGGTACTAGCGACAATAAATGGTGAAACGAATACGGCTGTTTGGTAATCACCGATATTTGTTCCATCTAATTTATAACTGTCTACAATTTTAGATGGAGATTCAAGCCGTTATTTTGGGTCACATTACTAGTCTTAATGCCTTTGATAATCATATTTTGTGCTTCTTTTAAATAGTTGATTTTCCCACTTATTAATATCTGAATTTTCTATATATTAAAGGTTATTACTGAAGCAACCTCGAATATTGTAATAAATATACATAAGGAGGTTGATTTATTTTGTTCCGTTCCTTTACAAATGGTTGCGTCGCCTTAGTGCAACGTTTCTTGCCAGAACCGTTTATTTTATCATGTTTATTAACCGTTTTTGTTATCTTCTTTGGCATGTTTGCAACGCACCAATCACCGTTAGAAATGATTACTCATTGGGGCAATGGAATTTGGGGACTTCTCGCCTTTTCTATGCAAATGGCTCTTGTACTCGTGACAGGATCTGCTTTAGCAAATGCCCCTCTTATTAAAAAAGGATTAACGAAAGCCGCTCAACTCCCAAAAACGAATGGCCATGGTATTATTGCCATTTCAATCGTAAGTTTACTTGGAGCATACATAAACTGGGGATTTGGCATTGTTATCTCTGTTTTATACGCAAAAGAAGTGGCAAGACAGTTGGAAAGATTAGATTATAGGTTAGCAATTGCTTCTTCTTACTCCGGATTTCTCATTTGGCATGCGGGCCTTTCTGCTTCTATTCCTCTTACGTTAGCAACAGGCGGCGAAACATTAATTAAAACGACAGCTGGGAGTATGAAAGAAGCGATTCCAATAACAGAAACGTTATTCTCACCATACGCTCTCGTTCCAGTTATTATCTTTCTCATTACGATGCCTCTCATTAACCGGGCAATGGGCAGTACAAGCACCAATTATGATTCCAGCTGGTGCTGAACTTGGTGTACCTGCTGCAAAAACAGCAATGGCCATTGCGTGGGGCGATGCTTGGACGAATTTGATTCAGCCTTTCTGGGCGTTGCCAGCATTAGCGATAGCTGGTTTAGGCGCTCGTAATATTATGGGATTTTGTGTTATTAACTTACTATATGCAGGATTTATCATTAGTCTATGTTTCTTATTTTTTTAAATGAAAAGCTAGTTTTATACTAGCTTTTTTATATAATAAATCACGTCTTTTCCTCTCTTCATTAAATACAAGACCGGATCAAATTGTTCCTTATATAAATCAAGTAACGTAACGGAATGATTTATTACTTGCAATTCTTTTTGTACATGCTCTAAAATTGCCCCGTTAAAGCTTGAAGGATTAGGATGAGCATATATAATTAGTACGTTCACTACAAAGCAACCCTCTCTATAATTACAGTTTCCCCTTCTTTAACATCCTCTCTACAATTTGCACATTTTTTGAACTTTGTAACAAACGATTTAATACTGTTAGTAACTCTTCTTTTTCTAAACCTTTCAGTTTCTCTTTAACCGTACTCTCACCAGCACCTTGAATGTCATAAACAACTGCCGCCATATGTTTACAATAATTCCCATAAGGGCACTCGCAGCTACTTTCTATAAAATCTTCAAGATCAATAATTACTTCATAATTCCCGACATTCCCAGTGACAAAAGCAAACACCTTTTTGTCGTGTATTTCAACATCTTCTACATGTCCATCTTCATAATATTCATAACCTCGATCTATAATGTGCTTCGGAATCCATTTTGTTATATCCTTTAGTAAATATGCGTACATAACTACACCTCTTCCTTTAATTCCCTTTTGACTTCCAAAACTCTGCATGTTATTCTACTAAGTGTCAAGTAGCGAGCCTATTTGGCAAAACGACTGACACCTATTCGGCGAAGGTGTCTCTTTTCGTTTGTAGCCGATATGAAGTGCCACTTTCAGGCACATTCAACTTTTAACACTACACACTCAACACCATTCCTTTGTATCAGGCTGCTTTAGCAGTCTTTTACACTACATACTTCAAAAAAGAGAGCCTAGCTCCCTTTTTTGGCCTTATAATATACCCCTTTTTCAGCATAGAGATATTCATCATCAGCTAAAGTAATTTTCCCATCCAGTTTCAGTTCGTCTAATAGCCTTGATAAATAAAATTGATGTAACATTTTTTTCGTGAATTTTCCTTCATGATGCGAAACGATATGTTCTTGAATATCTAACAATGATATCGGCTTATCTTGCTCTATCATATATTTATAAACTGCACTGCGCAGTTTTACGTATTTTTCGAGTGTCACAGTAATCCGCAACCCCTTTCTTCTTCATATAAATTTTCGTAATCGGTTTTTTTGCAGCAAAAAAACCTCTTCGATAAGAAGAAGTTACGTATATATCTTCGTCTTATCTCCCAGAACAAATATGTTCTGCTGGAATTAGCACCTGCATCGCGGTTGCTGGGTTTCATCGGGCCAGTCCCTCCACCTCTCTGGATAAGAAAATATTCACTTAAATCTTACTATACGTAATTTCACTTCAATTGTCAAATAAAGTGAAACTTTAATCAGTGGCCGCCCCACTAATTATTAGCCCACGCCAACCAGGCTTTTACGGGTAGTTGATTTCCCATCTCGCTGAATTTTAAAACAGGAAATTTACTGCCCGTTTATGCAAGACAGATATAATAAATATAACAAATTATATTTTCTTCCCTAACGTTCATACTATACATATATGAACATTCAAGGGGGATTATGAAATGCATCAAAATGCTCGTGGATATGTACAAAATTCTTTTCAATCATTACAAGAAGCAAAACATTGTTTAGAAGAAGCACTTCAAACCGCTGAAGAAGATTTTAATCGCGCTCGTATTGAACAATCGCTTTATGCTATCGAACAAGCATTGCAACGTTGCGATTACACGGTTCACATTTTAGATCAAGATTAAAAACTTCCCATCAATCGATGGGAAGTTTTTTCAAATGGCATACTTCATCATTATTGCCGTTATAATTAAAAAATATACAGAATTAGCAATTTCTAAAATCCCTACTTTTAATATAGATATTTTTTTACCATACAACATAATTGCTCGAATGACACTTGGTACAAATATGAGGGAATACCACGGATTTATAGCACATACGATTATCGTTAATACGATATGATATCCCCAAGATATAAGACGATACTTCGGATTATTTTTTTCACGAATCATTGTTTTCACGTAAAACGTACTTCCTAAAAAATATAAAAACGAGATAAGAGCAATGAATAATGCTGTTCTATCAATTTGCTTCAGTGAAAAATAATAACTGATTAAGCCACCGATACAAAACATAATGATTGCGCAAATGTCATTTAGTAATGCCCTTTCATTTTTTTGACGAGCGTAATACATATTTACAATGAATAATGGAATCATGACTACTACGAATAAAAGAATTCGCCATTCATATAATAAAGAAATCATCCCAAATACAAAAGCAATACTAAAATAAACAATTGTAGCGTGTAAAAACCCTTTTTTTCGTCTTTGCTTTATGTACATAAGAAACGGATACGTAGCCAAATAGATAAAAAACCAAGCTAGAAACAATGGAATATGATATAAAGTAGGTTTCCCAAGTATGACACTTAATAGAAATGGTATAACAAGCATAGCCCATGCTCCATGTTGCTTCGGAATAACTAACTTCATTAACTATACACCTCCCTCTTGAAAATAGTTCCTACCTACTATTATACAAATAATTTCATATAATAACGGGTGCATATTGAATCTATTTTTTGACAAAAAAATGCTCCTTACACTATGTAAGAAGCATGAAAGAGACAAACGAATATGTAAGCCGCGAACCTACCTTATATGAGTATGCTTTTCTATGTCACGTTATGCTCATCTAATATGCCATATTTCTTTTTAAATCTTGTAAGGATCGTAATCCAAGAAGTACTAAATAATAGTAAGAAAATAACATTCGAAATCGCATGACTCAGATCAAAGTAAAAACTTGCGATATAGTACGAAATAACAGTTTCCCACGTTGCTTCTCGTATAAAACCGAGAAGTCCCCAGAAATTCATAATCCAACCAAATAAAAAACCAGCAACCAATCCGTATAGAAGTCTTCCCCATAGCTTTTTCATCAAAAATGTATTACGTAATAATCCAGCTATAAACCCAATCATCCCCCATGAAAACATTTGCCACGGCGTCCACGGACCTTGTCCTAAAAAAATGTTAGATACAATAGCAGCTGTGGCACCAATCATAAAACCAGTTTCACTTCCAAACACGATTGCAGAAACGATAATGACAAAAGAAGTTGGTTGTACACTTGGCAAAATAGAAAATGGTACACGGCTAACTGCTGCAATTGCTGCTAATACGGCAACGAGAACCATTTCACGTGAAACAAATGCCTTCGTTTCAAAACGGACATAAAAAGGTAACATAATAACAATTAATAAAAACAAACTACTTAACATGTAATAACCGTCCATGATAAGCGTAGTAAAGAGTAATGTGCATATTATTACTGCAAAAATACATATTATGAATGCAACATATCGTTTGGACACGCTTCGTACACATCCTCCCACGTTAATGCATATGGTAATTCTTTTCGAATGAATCGGTTAATGGATGTTGTATAAAAGAAGTTACCACTAAAAAATTCTTTCGGTGCATCATTCATAATAACTTTTCCATCAAATAGCATCATACATTGGTCAACGTATTTCGCGGCAAACTCAATATCATGCGTTGCCATTACAACTGTTGTGCCTTCTTTTTGCAGTTCTCTAAATAGCTCTCCTACCCTTTCTTTCTTCCATGGATCCAATCCCTTTGTTGGTTCATCAAGTAATAATAGCGTTGGCTTTGACAATAACGTTGTACATAACGCTAATAACTGCTGCTCTCCCCCGCTACAATCATGTGGATGGCGCTCTTTAAGTGAATCTAGCCAAAACCTTTTCAACATACCTTCTGCTATTTCTTTTCCTTGCTCTCCATATAATTCACGCGCACGTTCATAAACCTCTTTCCACACTGTATCCAATGTAAAATGATAATACGGATGCTGCGATACATACCCGATACTTTTAAATCGTTCTTTCGAATCAATTTTATGTATCACTTTACCATTCCACTTTACTTTCCCTCTTCTCGCTTTTTGTAATCCTGCTAATATCGTTAACAGTGTAGACTTACCTGTACCATTTTTCCCAACGAGAGCGACCCATTTTCCTTTTTCAATTGAAACGGTTAAATCTCGTAAAATAAGCGGACTATTTTTTTCATATTGAAAAGAAATATGCTCTGCACTTAAAATTACTTCTAGCTTTTCACATTGTTCCACTTGCTCATTCCTACATGATACCGCTGAAAAATCATTCATTTTCATTTGCGCTTCTCGCACTGTAAACGGAATTTCTTCCACATTCCATTCTAAAAATAATCTTGGAATTTGCGGAATAAATGAGCGGAATGTTTCTACTTCCCACATTTTCGCTATAACCGTTTTAGGACTACCATCATAAACGATGCGGCCATTATCCATACAAACAACGCGTGTTGCGAGTGGTATAACTTCATCTAGACGATGCTCACTTACAATAATCGTAATTCCAAGTTCTTCATTAATACGTTTTAACAATCCTAAAAACTCTTTCGCAGCAATCGGATCTAGCTGTGCTGTCGGTTCATCTAATAATAGTAGTTTCGGCTGCATAACTAATACCGCAGCTAAATTCACAAGTTGCTTTTGGCCACCAGATAACGTATGAACAGATTGGTGCAGTAAATCTTGAAATCCTAAACAACTAATAAGCTCTGCTATTCTTTTTTGAATAATATGTGATGGTAATCCGATATTTTCTAAAGAAAATGCTAATTCTTGAATAATTGTATCCATAACGATCTGATTTTCTGGGTTTTGAAATACCATCCCAATTTCCTGGGCAGATAATAAATCAGGTACTTCCTCTAATAAAACATTATCATAAAATATCTCTCCCGAACGCTTGCCAATTGGAAGTAACTCCTTTTTAAAATGTTTTAATAAAGTCGTCTTCCCAGATCCAGATCCTCCGGCAAGTGCGATAAATTCTCCTTTTTGAACAGAAAGAGAAATATGCTGTAACGCTTCTTCATTTTCATCAGCATATACAAATGATAAATTCTTTATTTCTGCATGCGCCACCATATCCATTCCCTTCCTTCCATCATAATTGGTAAACTCACAAACAGCGTAAATAATACAAACATCATTCCATCGTATTGCTGGAATAGAACAGATTCGACTTTCGGATAAATAATCAATTTTCCTCCGCCATAATTACTAACTATGATAGCAGTTATAAATAGAATAATTAAATAACTGAGCGTGTACCAATCACGTCTTTCCATTCTATACCGAATATATGTCGTACGCTTCGTTACACCAAATCCACGAGCTTGCATAGAATCTGCCGTTTGCAGCGCATCTTCTAACGAGCAAATTAACAATACTTGCAGCAATTGCATACCATTTTTCACTCGTTCAACAATTGAACCTGAATCTAGCTGTACACCTTTCGTTTTTTGGACGAGTGTAATTTTCTTTAACCGCCTAATAAACAAAGGAACAAACCTCACTGTAATCATCGTTAACAGTGCCACTTTCGGTGAAATCCTTGAAAACAAATATAAAAATTTATGACTTGAAATAATATCATTATAAGACGCAAACGTAAACATAATCGCAACTAATAATAGACCCATTACTAGTCCAAACATACACGCCTCAAGCTTAATACGGCTATCCCCTAACCAAAATAACGTAGTTGCACCTCTATGTGTTAATAGCAAATTAAATAGAATTACCATGAAAAAGAAAACAATTGTGCTCGATAACATCTTTCTTATCTTTTCGCTATTCCCTTGTGTCATATTTATAATAACCATTAATATAATTGCTCCAATTAAAAAAAGAGGATGAAGACACATCATACATAGTATCATCACCCCAATATAATAGAAAAAATTCACAAAAGGATGTAAAGAAGAAAAGCTTATTTTCATAGTCCTTTACCGAAGTTCCTTTCTTATTTTAATACATATACCCACTCAATTGTATCTCCTGGTTTTACTGTAACTACACCAGCACTATAGTTTGGAAAAGTACCATTCACACGATATTTCCATCCACTAGTAGCAGTAATATCTTTTTCATATAAATCATTAATACCTTTTACATACATATCACCTTTAGAGCCCATCGCATCAACATCCAAACCTGTACGTTGCAATACTTTATAAACAGTATCCCCTTCTTGTACATCAATCTTTTTCGCACCTAATAAGTATCCTTCATGACCTTTTACCGAAATAGTAACTTGTTTTGCTTGCGGCTCTGGCTTTCGTTCTAGTTTCGATTCTTGAGAAGCCGGAACAGTTACTTGTTGTTGATCTTTATTTGGATCTACTTTTTGCTCCTGCTTTGGTGTTTCTTTCGGCTGATTAACCTTCGCTTCTTCTTTTACTTCTTCTGCTTTTTGCTGTTTTAGTTGTTTAGCAGCAGATTGTTCCTGCGGCTTTTCCTCTTTCGGCTTCTCTTCTACTTTTTGTTCTTGTTTTCCTTTCTGCTCTTCTTGTTGCTTTTGCTCTGGTTCAGCTTGTTTCTCTTCCGGTTTTGCTTCATCTTTTTGTTCTTCTTGTTTCGCTACCTCTTCTTGCTTTGATTCCACCTTCTTCTCAGGCTTTACAGATGCCCCTTCACATCCGGCAAGTAGCCCAAATGAAAGCATTAAAGAAATGAGCCATTTCATCTTACTCATGGTGTCTCTCACCTTTCATATTAAAATGAAACTTTAATAAGTGGAGGCTTTGTCCATCCCCACTCATTATTAGCCCACACCAATCGGGCTTTTACAGGCAGTTAATCTCCCACCTAACTCCCTTTCACTCCCAACTTTTGAGTCGGGAGTCTTACTGCCCGCAAATAGCGGGATAAAATTAGGAGCTAATGATTACTTCTAATTTTTATTAAGCTGCTTTACGTCTCCATAATACATATGCAGAAGCAATACATAATACACCCATACCTACTTCTGTAGCTGTACTATGAGAAGATGCTCCTGTTTTTGGTAGTTGGATACCGTTTCCAGATTTTTCACTTTTAACTGGTTTATTATCTATAACAACTTTTACATTTTCATCTTTTGTTTCTTGCTGTACTTGTTTTTGTTCTTGCGGTTCTTCAGTAACTTCTTTTTCTACTACAACATTTTCTGAATCCACATTTGGTTTCGTATCCATTTCAGAAACAGGTACATTTGACCAATCATAAATCGATTTTCCAAGGTCTTTAAACTGAAGTAAAGCTAATAATGCTTGCTCTGTAGCTATTCCACTACCATTTTGATCACTTGGTAACCATTTGAACTCACCATTTGGAAGTTGATATGACAGTAAATTTTGAACTGCCTTATGAAGACGATTTTTATCTACATCTTTAACAAGTGATAATCCAATAATTGCTTGCGCAGTACTATTCGAATTTTCTTGTCCATCAGCAGAAAAACCTCCATTGTCTAGCTGTTCGTTATATAAATGAGCAACAGCTTTTTCTACAGCTGGTTTCACATCTGGTCGATCTTGATAAGGAGCTAATGCTGATAAAACCATACCTGTTACATCAACGCTACTAGCACTGTCTTTACTACTTGCACTATCATAAGTCCAGCCACCATCTATGTGCTGCGCTTGTAAAAGTGCCTCTACTAAAGCAACTCGATTCCATTTTGATTCAATTGGAACCTCATATTTCTTCGTATCAAATGCCAGTAAAGCAAATGTATAACCTGTAACGGAATTTACTTTATCTGATTCGTACAATTTTTGAACTAAATTATGTTCGCCTACCTTTTTAGGGTCTGCATTCATTGCATTCATCATAATAATCGTTCTCGCTAAATCTGTCGCTGAAAAACGATTAATACGCTTTTCTACTTTTTCAGTTACAGTCTTAATATAATTTAGTTTCGCTTCAATTGGCACATTCTTTCCAGAACGAGAAAGCGCTAATGCTTCCCAATCACTTTCAATTCCATCTTGTAACATTTTTTCAGACGTTTTCGAGATTGCTTCGTTTAATTGTATTCTTAGGTCTTGAATGTTCTGTTTCTTTGGTTGTTCTGTTGTTTCAACATTTGTTTCTGTTCCATCTGGTTTGTCTTGTTTTGGATCGTTTATTTTTGGGTCTTCTACAGCGCTGCAAGTCCCAAATTTATCCAAAGATTGTTGCAATGTTTCTTGACTCATATTATTCCAGTCTGAAACAAAACGGAATACAACCACATCTCCAGACTCTAATTTATAACTATCTGCTCCAACTTGTGCAGATTTATCATTTACATCGTACGTCCAACCGCTTGTGTCCCCAATCATTAAGCCGTCAATGCCTTTTACATACGTTCCAAACGACATCGTTTCAGATGTTACTTTGTTCCCCATGACTTTTTGTAGCAAACTTAAAGCTGTTTCCCCATCTTCAATTTGCTCTTCTTTTGGACATAACATAATGCCCTTTTGTGATTCGCCAATAATTGCCAGTTTTGCTGTATTTCCTTCAGCAAACGTTATATGTACTGTATTCGCAAAAGAAACAAATACAAGTGTAACTGCCACTAATGACATGAGCAGCCATTTTTTTAATATTGCCATCCCAAAATTCCCTCCCTTACTACCATTTACACACACAAAGGCCCTTCAAGGGCGTGCGATTGACACTCTCTTTTTATAAGTGTCGAACAAACTGTGCAACACCTCCTACCCGCATCATTCGCGGCTATATTTGTATAGGAAAAATAATTTTGTTTATGAACGCATCATTGTGATAACATTCACTTTTGTAGGGAAAACTGACTTCCATTCAAGTTATCGTAAAACGATAAACCTATACATTCTGTTAATTTTAAATTTCTGTATTATTTTACTATTGACAAATAATTTTGTCCATGCTTTACCGGATTTATTTTCTAAGAATAGTAACTTACTAGCCTTTAACGATGCAAACTCTTTTCACTAATAATGACGCCATCTTCATCCGCATAAACATATTCATTCGGCTTCCACTCTACTTGTCCAAATTGCAATGAAATATTCCGCTCGCCTTTTCCTTCTTTTACACTTCTATTTGGCATCGTCCCTAACGCTAAAATACCAATATTAATATTCTTTAGTTCACTAGAATCACGAACATATCCATTCACAATAATCCCTGCTAGCTTTCTTTCCTCCGCAATAGCTGCCAAATTATCGCCCAGTAATGCACAATTCGTAGACGCTCCGCCATCAACAACTAATACCGTTCCTTCTGGTAGTGTTTGCAATCCTTCCTTCACTAGTACATTATCATCCTTCACTTTTATCGTTGCAATTTTCCCGTAAAATTGTTCTTTCTTCCCAAAAGACCGAAAAGACTGGCGACATATTTGTAATTCATTTTCAAACTCATCACATAGATCCGTAGTTTTCCACATCTTTTTTCCCTCTTTTCCTTTTACTTTCTATTTAACATATTCTTGGATTATTTTCGTTTCCCTGTCTAATGTTGCAATAATTTGTATTGCAGGAAAAGGACAGAAAAACTATTGCCTTAGGAAGCAACCTTTATTATAATCAATTTCACAGATAAATTTCAGAATATTAAAAATCAACTAAGTGGAAAAGGAGATTTTTTATGCAATTACAGACCGAGGCAAAAAAACAGACTAGTAAACGAAAGTTTAAAATGCCTGATGCGTACGTACTACTATTTTTTATTGCCTTACTTTGTGCAATAGCTACATATTTCGTCCCTGCTGGAGAATTTAAAAGAGTTACAAACGGTACTGTTACAACGACAATACCAGGAAGTTATCATTCTGTTCCACAATCGCCGGTAGGGTTTGTTTCTTTTTTTACCGCTATTGAAAAAGGAATGACACTTGCTGCCCCTATCATCTTTTTAATTTTATTTACAGGTGGAGCCATCGCCATTCTTGAAAAAACAGGCGCCCTTGACGGTTTAATCTATCATGTTATTAATAAATTTCGTAATCAGCAATTACTTTTCATTTGTATTGTCGCCGCACTCTTTTCTATTCTCGGAACGACTGGCATTATCGTTAACTCAGTTATCGGCTTTATTCCCATCGGCATCATCGTTGCACGCACATTGAAATGGGATGCTATCGTCGGCGTAGCAATTATTTATTTAGGCACTTATGCTGGTTTTAATGCTACTATATTATCTCCCTCACCTTTAGGTATTTCACAAAAAATCGCCGAACTTCCGATGTTTTCAGGAATTGGTTTACGTACGGCAATTTATATCTCTTTTTTAATTGCTACCATTTTATATATTAATTGGTACGTAAAACGCTTAAAAAAATCGAATAAAGGAAGCATACTCGGAGATAACTGGTTTCCAAGTAATGCTCTTTCAAGCGGAAAAAAGGCGCAGAAAACGGAGGTTCCTTGGACAATACGTCATAAATTAATTTTACTCGTTTCAGCTTTATCATTAATTGTATTTTTAATAGGTGCTTTTCGACTACATTGGACAGACGCCGAAATGACCGCTACTTTTATTTTCATAGCAATTACAGCCGGAATAATAGGTGGCATGAAAGCAAACGATATCGCTTCTACTTTTCTAGCAGGCTGCCAAAATCTCATATACGGTGCTTTGATCGTCGGAATGGCTCGTTGTATTTCAGTCATTTTAGAACAAGGCAAATTACTTGATACAATCGTTAATCAGCTCGCACAGTCTCTCGAAGGACATACCCCTGTATTTGGCGTTATCGGTATGTATGTAAGTAGTGCCGCATTACATTTCCTCATTTCATCCGGGACAGGGGAATCTGTTATTTTCATTCCAATATTAGCTCCATTGGCTGATTTTATGCACATTACACGCCAAGTTACAGTACAAGCCGTTATGCTCGGCGAAGGTGTAGTGAACTGCCTCAATCCAACTTCCGGTGTTTTAATGGGAGTACTCGCAGCGAGCGGCATTTCTTACGGAAAATGGATTCGATTTATGGCTCCACTTGCATTCATTTGGTTTATCATTGGCCTTATTTTTCTTATTGTTGGCGTGAATATTGAGTGGGGACCGTACTAAAAATAAGCCATCACTTCAAATATTGGGTGATGGCTTATTTTCTACTGCTAAACCTTTGTGACATCTTCCCCTTTAACAAATCGCACCTTTATCCATTCTGCAACAACTTCTTTTAATTGTGGGTGAAGTGGCTTTCCCGCCCCTTCTTCATAATTCTTTTTAAACTCCAAAGCTTTGAACTCCCCTTCAAAACGTTTCAAACTATGATCCATATTTTTTACTACATGTACTTCTGAATCACCTTTCACATAATCACCAATTCGCTTCGCTCTTTCAGGATCAGCCTGAATATCTTTATCACCAGCAATCGCTAGCACTGGACATGTTACTTGTTGTAAATCTTTATAAATATCATGCTGAAAGTGCTCTCTAAACCACTTTGCGTTCATCGGTTTAAAACCAACTTTAATCGTATCTTTTTCCGTATTCATCATTTTCTCTTTTATTTTTTCCATCTGTTTCTCTCCACGTTTCTCCACATTGAGTAGACACATTAGTTTTCCCTTTATTCCCTTTTGTTCTTTTAATTCTTTATAAGCAATCTCTCTCTGTCTTTTCGTAGCCTCTTCTAACGATTCCGCAGCTCCTGTAAGAAGTATGAGTCCATTAACTGATGTTCTTGCGTTTACTACAGTTGCTAACATACAGCCTTCACTATGACCAGCTAAAATGATATTTTCCGGATCAACAAATGGTTGTTCTTTTACATACGTAATCGTAGCCTCTATATCACTAACTAAATCCCACATTCCAGTCTTCAGAAATTCCCCTTCACTCTTTCCTACTCCGCGCTTATCAAAGCGGAGTGTCACTACTCCAAGCCTCGCCATTACATGCGCTAAATCTTTGTAAATATTCGTCGCAAGCTTTAACGGTACAATCATTCCATCACGATCAATCTCTCCAGATCCAGCAATAATGACAACCGCAGCATACTTCCCGTCAGCTTTCGGTTTAGTAATTGTACCTTGCAAAGTAAATTCACTATTTATTGCTACTTCATATTCATCAAAGATCATTATATTTGTCCTCCTTCTATTCTTTCAGATCCAATTTAAATTTCAAACTCGCTATTATATTTTTATACTCTCTTACATCTTTCAGCGGTGCAAAAGTCGGGTTCTCTGCAATACTTTGTAACATGCTTCGCTTTATAACCTCTTCATTTCTAACTGTTTTAGCACCAAGCGGAAATTCTGCAAACCATCCATCAATTGCATCAAAATATGAATCGCCGTGTAAATGCAGACTATTTACTGTGAAGCTAGCCGCACAAACTGCCGAATATTTCTTCAACATTTCTAATGCTCTTTTAAAATTTCCTTGCATGCAATATACTTGCGCAGCGGAATAATAAACTTTTAAAGTCATATGAGGATGTAATTTTTCTATTTCATACATATCTATTAACATGAAAGCTCTATTTAAAATTATCTCTACCTTTTCAGCGTTTGAGGCATTTACTGCTACATAATTCGGGATTGTCGCAACAAGTTGTATTAAATGTTGATACATACTAATTTGCATCATTTCATTCGCCTTGTCAGTATTTCCAAGCATTTGATATGCCTGTGCGATTATATCTTCATCTGGAATGTTAGGACGTATCGTTCCGCCAAGTAATTGTAACACTTCATTTGGTCTATTGAGTATAAGATAGCAAGTTGCTTTAAAAGATACCACCTCTTTCATAAGAGAAACATCGTCACTTTCTTCCTGTACCCTGTTAAAGAGATGAATTGCCCCTTCTAACATTTCAATTCTTTTATCCGTATCCTCTGTTAACATATGGTGGTTAATAAAAAGTACTCCCATTTGAAGTAATAACGGAAAACAAGAATAGTATTTTTTAATTATTCCTCTGCACTCCATCATTACTTCATCAAATGGTTCTTCACTAAAAGCTTCCGCTAGTCTATGATATAAATCCTTAATATCTTCCTGTTCCATTTGTGGTGTATAACTAATTAGTTCGTCTATACTTATGTTAAAGTACGATGCTAATAGTGGTAAAAATGTAATATCCGGATAGCTCTGCCCCGTCTCCCATTTGGAAACAGACGCCTTCGTAATACCAATATACGCCGCTAACTCTTTCTGCGTAATTCCCTTTTCTTTTCTCTTATCAGCAATAGTTTTATGAATATGAATCTCTCTCACTGTATCACCTCATACTTTTATTATATGTTTTTATTTCACACAAAATATGGATTTAAAGTCGACTTTCGTTAACAAAATCAACTGTTAGGAAACATTCATCTAAAATAAAAAGAAGCTCCATAAAACTAGAACTTCTTTTCCTATGTATCATTATTTCGTTATCTCACCAAACTGCGCTCTCGTCACTTTTGCCAAGTCATCCACTTTCAGCTCAATTTGTATACCAATCTTCCCGCCGCTTACTATCATCGTTTCAAGAGCTTGAGCACTCTGATCGATACATGTAGAAAATAACTTCTTCATTCCGACTGGTGAACAACCGCCGCGAATGTATCCTGACACTTTCGTAATATCTTTTACAGGAATCATTTCAATTTTCTTTTCACTTACCGCTTTTGCAGCAGCTTTTAAATTTAGTTCCTCATCTACTGGAATGATAAACACATGATAATTTTTACTATTCCCTTGAGCGATTAACGTTTTATATACTTCTCTCACTTCTCGTCCAATTTTCTCGGCCACTGATACGCCATCAATTTTTCCATCGTCTGGATCATATGACATCATCGAATATTCAATTTTCTCTTTATCCAATATTCGCATCGCATTTGTTTTATCTTTTTTCATAACGGTCTCCTTAAAAGGTTATTTCATATTATTAAATTTTATTATACACCCTTTTCCATTCCTCCTACATAACTTCACGTATATTTCAAAATAATATCCACAACCTCATTCTAGTTTCCAATATATTTATAGATATTATTTTAGAAGGATTCATTTTGAAAACAGTCATAAAAGCTTTCAAGTGAACTATGGAGATTTTAAAAAGCTAGTTATTCCCCCATGTCCGTCAAATTAAGAATTGGAGTGTTTCTAGCAAAAAAGTGATTGTTGGAATAGAGATTATGCATAGGATAAAAAAGGACAGACTCTCCAAAACAGGAAGTCTGTCCAAAAACAGCTTTATCTTATCTATAATCTCTCTAGTTTCATACTATAAAATTCAATTCTAGTAGGGATTTTTCGTTCTTTTTCTATTTCACGATTTATACACCAAAACTAACAAAAGTGAATTAGAACAAAGCCTTAATGCTTGCTAGAACAGTAAGTACACCTACAACAATGACAAATACATTGCTCATTTTCCCTCTATATTTAGCTAGTACTTGTACTTTACGAATCGCATACATCGGTAATAGACATAAGATAGCAGCAACTAATGGGCCGCTAAGAGAATCAATAAGTCCAAGAATACTTGGGTTTGTATAAGCAACATACCAGCATGTTAATATGACAAAAGTAAGAATCGTTGTCTTAATTGTTTTTTCTTCTATATCTTTTCCGCGTGTTTTACCGAACTTAATAATCATGTCCCGCATTACCTCATATGCTCCTATATAATGGCCAAGGAAAGACTTTGTTATAGCTACAAAAGCAATAATAGGAGCTGCAATCGTGATAAATGGTGAATTAAGCTCATTAGCAAGATAGGAAAGGATTGACAAATTCTGTTCTTTTGCCATTATAAGATCATTTGGAGTCAAACTTAATGCACTACTCCAAACAAAGAACATAACAACAACGAATGTCATGATATAACAAACTTTTTGTATTTGAGCACATTTGGCATCAGTAGCTTCTATTCCATACGTAGCCCTCTGTTTCATAACAAATGACGAAATAAGAGGAGAATGATTAAATGAGAATACTATGATTGGTAGTATCATCCATATTGTTCCCAAATATCCTGTTCCAGTTGAAGCAATAGAAACACTTGAAAAACTAAGCATTGACGTATTCCACTGTGGAATCAAAGATATTGCGATAAAAAGTAGAGAAACTATGAATGGATATACTAGCATGCTCATTATCTTTACAGTGATATCTTGACCAAAATTTAAAATAGTGATAAGACCAAGCACTAATACAAGTGATAAAATGGCCCTTGGCGGCTCTTTCACGTGCAATTGATTCACGATAAAACTACTTGCAGTATTTGTAAGTGCAACTGAATACATCAGCACAATCGTATAAATTGAACCAAAATATACTATGTTAAAAATGATACTTGCTTTATTCCCGAAATACTCTCTTATTGTACCTGTAATCCCCTCATCAGCAGAATTAGAAGCGTATATCATTTTAGCAAGCGCCCTATGTGAATAATACATAACTGGATATGCAAGTAATGTAATTAATAATAATGATAATAAACCACCTGAACCTGCATTGATTGGTAAAAAGAGTACGCCTGCTCCAATTGCTGTTCCAAAAAGGCTCAATGCCCATGTAGTGTCCTGTTTATGCCACTTTTTAGGATCTGGATATTTTTCATTTTTTGCTGCGGTATTTTCAGTTTGAAATTCTATTTTTTGTGCAGTATTCCCATTCATATAATAATTCCCCCTTGTATCCTATTCTTACGTCTCTTTTTACGGTTAAAGAATATTAGCCTTTCTGGAAAAATGAATTGCTTACAAGTTGGCCCACATCGTGTGTCTTTCATCTAAGCTAACCAAATTTAAAAATTTACTAGCCATTAATCTGATGAATTTGTTAGCCCTATAAAAACATCCTTAGCAGAACGATAGAACATAGAATTCTACTTCGTAATATTTTTTATAAATGTTCATCAATTTAATTTTTTTTCTAAATATTACATCTGAAAACATTCCCTGTAAGCATGGCTACGATCCCACCTAAACCTGTCCCTTTTAATTCACGAGCATCTGTCTTCCAACTCTATACATCACTTCAATAACTTCATCAGCATTGATGATATTATTTACCCCAGCTAATACGATGTCCGTTGCTAATGAAGCAATTTGAATACATTTCCTTTCTGACCACACCTTTCTTACAGTATTTTTCCAGTTTTAGAAAGTTTGCTATTTCTTTGGGAAGTACTAGATTATCTCTTGACGTCCTCATTATAACTTGTATATTTATAAACCTAATATTTTTATATTTTTAGAAAGATTGAATAAACAGATTTTTAAACAAATAACCCATTACACTCTATGTAGCAATTGTGTCCATTTTTTAAAACTGTACGAAATAGGTAAATTTTTTCATGTGTATAAAAAGAATCTCTTATATTTTGAACAAAGATCATTCAAAATATAAGAGATTTATAACTTACCTCTTAAAAACTTTGTACATAAAAATGAGCATTTTTGTAGGCGAATAACTTATAACAATCACCTTTTACTTATAACTCCCAAATTCAATTTCTATATATCTTGTCCGCAATAAATGGTAGTAAAACATCTTTTAGTTCTATCACTATTTAACTAAACTACAAAGTGAAAAATTGGTAGAAACCAGAAGAATATCTCCTTCTTCTTTTGGATATGAACCTTGGAAATTTATTGTAGTACAAAATAAAGAAGTAAGAGAAAAACTATTACCTTATTCATGGGAGCTGATGGTCCGCTTTCAACAGCACGTCATTTTGTCATTGTTCTTTCAAGAAACATTACAGATATGCACTATGATACAGAGTATATGAAACATATGATGAACGATATTATTGGATTACATGAATAAGGTGAAACTTTATTCAGTGGGGGGTTTTGTCCATCCCCCACTGATTATGAACTCACACCAATCGGGCTTTTACGGGCAGTTATCCCCCACCTAACTTCCTCACATTCACCGAATCTTGAGGTGGTAGTCTTACTGCCCGCAAATAGCGGGATAAAAACCCTTATAGCTGGATACTTACACTAAAGAAGTAGAATTTGTTTTTTCTTATGTATGAATTTGATTTTTCATGGGAAGATATATTAGTAAGTATGCAGTTTGAACACTCTATTTACTGGAGTTGGACAGGAGGAGAATGAATATGTCTAATATTGAAGTTGGCGAAGTTTTTACTCTTAGTGATGAGAATAATGAGGATCAAGAAGTAGAAGTGCTTGGTGCGATGGATGTCGAAGGAGCAGAATACATTGCGGTTGCCTTTGTAGAAGACATTCAAACAGAAACTGAGGAAGACATTGATATCTTTTTTTTAAAAGTAGAGGAAGATGATGAATTTTCATACATTGAGAGTGACGAAGAGTTTGAAAAAGTATCTGTTGCATTTGAGAAGATTTTGGATGAGCAAGAATAATTTTGATTGAGTCTATAAGGGAGGATGCATATCCTCCCTCTTTTTTATCCAAATCGCTCATTCAACTACTAGGCAAATATTAAAGAGATTTATGCAGTAATTCCAGTACATCTTTCATCACAAAAGGACCATCTTTTTTTACATGCTCCGCAAATTTAGAAACGGGACGCAGTGTTCTCACACTTTCAATCGGATGCCCTCCTGATGTACTTTCAGCAGAAAGCATAACTGCATTCGTTCCGTCCAGTACAGCTCCTCATCTCTTGTAGGAATAGAATAATTAACCATAGATTGAAACATTTAGGTTGCTGTAATAACATATGTATTCGATCGATTGCCATTCTTGCCACCATCCTTTTTCGTTAAGGTTTCCATTAACTTTAAAAACAACAAATTTAAACTCTCTACCTAAAAAGAGCCTACTCACACGAGTAGACTTCTTTTCACACTACGATAACTTCGTCAATAACTGATTTAAGTCTTTTTTCGTTTTCATCGTTAATGACTTCATTTTATTAATATCAATCTTTTCTTTCTCCGCTCCTACAATTAACGGATACATACTTTGACCGATTGTTTTAAAGTCAGTTGGGTGTGATGCTTCTAAATCTTTCTCTATTACATCCCATTTTTCATTAATCTGTTTTCCAAGTTTATTCACTGTTTCTAATTTAGGGTTAGTAGCTAATTGCTTATCTAAGCTTTCAATTAATGTAACGACTTCTTTTACATTCGTTTTTACAGCGATATTTTTCTTCGGATCTTTAGTAGTCTTCCCGCTTGTTGATTGATCTGTTACTTTTCCACTAGTAGTTTGCTCATTCGTTTTTCCTGTCGTTTCTTTTTCTTTTAACATTTTGCCATTACTTTCTGTTCCTGATGACTCTTTTGTGCTTTTTGCATCCTTATCTGTTTTTTCATTCGAAGAAGTATTTGTTTCTTTTTCAGTATCTTTCGTTGTTTTTGACGCTTCATCTGTACTTGTCGTTTTTGATTGTTCTTCATTTTGTGCAGTTACTTGCTCTTTCTTTTCTGTTTCTTTATCTGCTGAAAGACTACAAGCTGCCATAGTAAGCATTGTACCAATTGTTATCGATGCGATAGCGACCCTTTTCATTTTCATATAAATCCCCCTATGTTTACAATTTTATCCTTCCCTTTACGATTCTATTCCCTCTTAAAAAATCCCTTTTCATATGAATTACCATCTTTCCGACAGTAATCACCAGAATAATACGTACAAAAACTGATAAACTCATTTTAATATTCGAGTTTCTTCTACTTCACTTTTCTGCTTTCTAGTAAAAGAAAAAGAGTATATTGTCACATTAAGAATTACTATCTGCATATGACGATATGCTCTCCTATCAAATTTTTATCTTTCTTGACATTTTATTTGTACAAAAAATAAAAATTTTTATAAATTTTTATTACTATTTGTTACCATCATACATTTATGAGTCACCACCATTCAAATGAATAACTTGCCCTGTAACCCATTTCGCCTCTTCACCTTTTCTCCTCCATCTATACGTAGATCCTCTGCACAAATACAGAGGATCTATCTTCTTACTTAATATTTGCCAATATACGTTCTGCACCCAATTTTAAAATTTTAATAAAAATATAATTTACAATCGTGAACAAAATAAATAAAACGATAAACATAATCCAAAGTCCTACATGAAGGACGAAGTATAATACACTTACTCCTGCTACAATTACTAAAGCTATTAAAATATTAGCTAAAAAATTCCACAAAGTTGTATATCGGCTTTTAAATAATTTCTGCTCTGTATCCCAATGAATATCGGCAGTTTGTGCATCCCAGCGTGTACCGATTAAGTTAATTAACAATAAGCCATTCGCACTCAGTAAAAACCAAAGGACCATAAATATTGGAGAAATTTTAGCTACTATTGCCACCGTAATGCCGAATACAGCTAAAGTCGATATATTAATTAACCAAGCTGTTAATGCTTTTGCAAAAAAGATATCCGAAGCCTTTACTGGTAAGTAACGATTCACAAACCACGAGCTTCCATCTCGAGAAAATGACGTTGTTGCAATGACGTTACTTCCCATTAAAAATAGGGATGCACAAAGGCCAGAGCCAATTGCAAAACCTGCAGACTTTGGATTATCAATATACCCTGTAATCCACTTTAAATTTCCGTCCTGTACGAATACAACAAAGAATAACATAATCGGCATAACGAAAGTTTGTACGATACAATTTAAGAAAAATTGCGGTGTACGGAATAACGTTTTACATTCTTTTTTCATATATGCTTTTAAATGTGAGCTTTGTACCGTTGATTTTTGTAAACCTTCTGCTGTAATTCCCTCTTTCTTTGCTGTACTCGTTGAAAGTCCAATAACCCCTTTTAAATACGTACGCTCTGCAACGTAATAAAACACAGCGAAACATGCGACAGAAATAAGGATGAAAATAATTACGTATAATAGGCCATTCCACGATGCATTTTCTACTAATCCCATCGCACCAAAATATGTAGTGGGAAAATAATTTGTCATTTGTATGAAAAGAGAGGATTCATTATTTACAAGATAATTCGCAACCGAATCTCCAGCTCCAGATACCGCACTTTTATTTCTCCATTGCATAAATATATTAATTCCTACAATAAATAGTATACTGACGATTCCAATGAATATATTTCCTCGATCTTTATTTTTCGCTATATTCGTATACCTCATAACAATTGTCATAAGTAACGAAGCTAGCACTAACGGAACGATCGGGAAGAATAAGTAAATAACAATCATATATATGTAATATGTAATAAACGCACCGCTCTTTAAACCATACGTAATAAAAATTGGCCATAAAATAAATGAGCTCATTACGTATTGTGTAATTAATACAGTAAAGAACTTTGCCGAAATAATTTGTGCTGGTTTTAATGGTAACGGTAGTAACATTTCAATATCATTACTGTAGTAAAATACGGTTAAAATGTTCATAATGCTCATCAAAAATACCCATATACTAGCAACCGCTAATCCCATTGCAATAATAATTCCTGGGTTCTGTCCGAGATGTATTATTCCTTCATACATTGCGTGGGTCATAGAACCAAACATTAAAAAACCTACAAATAATATTGCTACAAATGAAAATAAATACGCCCATCGCTTCTTCTTATCTGTTATAAAATCTGCATAATTTAATTTCAATAATACTTTCGTTAACGTCCAAATTTTACTCATTGCCCGTCATCTCCAAGAACATTTTTTCAAGTGATTCATTGGATTTAAAATGATCTCTCATTTCATCTAAATTCCCTTTAAACTGAAGGTTTCCCTTATTAATAATCGCAACGCGGTCACATATTTTTTCAGCTACTTCTAATACGTGTGTAGAGAAAAATACAATCTTCCCTCTATCTGCATGTTCCCTCATCATTTCTTTTAAAATATATGCAGATTTCGGATCAAGTCCTGTTAACGGTTCATCTAAAATCCATACATCTGGCTCATGTAAAAGCACACCAATAATAACGATCTTTTGTCTCATACCATGTGAATAACTTTGAATTTGATCTGATAATGCATTATAAAGCTCAAATTTCTTTGCTAAAGACTCTATTCGTTCTTGTCGCACTTCTTTCGGCACCTCATACATATCTGCCATAAAATTTAAATATTCAATTCCTTTTAATCGCAAAAACATATCTGGACTATCTGGAACATAACCAAATGTTTTTTTCGCTTCCATCGGCTCTTTCATAATATCTTTTCCGTTAATCGTAATAGTCCCTTTGTCCACTCCGTGAATACCAGTAATCATCTTAATAGTCGTTGATTTACCGGCTCCATTGGGTCCTAAAAACCCAAAGATTTCTCCGCTCGGTACCGATAAGCTTAAATCTTTTACCGCATAGGTAGACCCATTATAACTTTTTGACACATTCGTAATTTCAATCATCTCATCCAATCCCTTCCTTAATTACCAAATAACTATATTAATATTATAGCACACTCCTATTTTTAGATTTTTGTATTTTTTCAGTTTTTTAACCGTTAAAATAAATATACACTCCTAATCCAACGATTAAAACGACAGCTAGTATAATATAAATCATTGTAAGCCTTTTAATATTTCCTTTTGACGCTTTACTATAATTAGAATCTCCCTTTCGCCCAATTAACACCGTCACAATTACAGTAATCACTACAAGTAATACAACGATCATGATCCAAGTTAGCATTCCTTCCTCCCCCTCCTTACAACCATTTTACAATATTATCCTCTTTATTTCGCAGTATATTTAGTCTTTTTACTATTATTATGAAAAGAATTGGAAAACTATTATTACCATAAATTTCTACATGTAATATACTTATAACATAACGTGAACTATTTCTAACATTATAAGGAGGACCTATCGTGAAAACAACGTGGATAAAATATTTAGGATTTCTCGGTTTCTTCGGTTTTCTTGGATTTTTTTATGAAAAAGGATTGTTTACTATGTTCTGTTTCTTTTCCTTTTTCACAACGTATAGAAAAGTTCATCATGATGAGCTATTTGAACAAATCGTTAATAAATCTTGCCGTAATGCTTTTATCGTTACGTTATTAACTACTGCTATCATTATGTTTATTGAAATGTTATTTCCAAACCCGACCTTACAAGAAATTGATATCGCTATTATTTTCGGTACACTTATTCTTACGTTCGGATTCTCTATTTTCTTTTACGATAAACCAATTGATGAAATGGAAGATGCACCATGGCGTTCATAACGAAAATAAAAGAATACCGCGCCAAATTGAATATGACACAAGAAGATTTAGCAAAGAGCGTTGGTGTGCGTCGTGAAACAATTAGTCATCTCGAAAAAGGTAAATACAATCCTTCCTTGCAGCTTGCTCACGATGTAGCGAAGGCACTACATAGTACGATTGATGAGATTTTTATTTTTGAGGATTGATTAAAGGCATCCAGTCACAAGAATCACATAAAAAATACCGTCATTCTTCCCAAGAAGAATGACGGTATTTCTCATTGATTATCCATATAAAACCGCATGAAATATGCCTAATAGTAAGTATTGATTCTCTATATAATCTTCATCATATACATTCATCTCAATGTAATACATATCTTCCTCAAGACGAATATTCCAATCTGCAATTACATAGCCTTTTCGTAATAACTTTCCCATTCCAAATGAAGTTTTATGAACAACATATTCTTCGGCCTTATATGTAAAGGTAAATAAGAAATTTGCATCCAATAACTTTCCATCACATACAAGTATTTCATGCTCTCTATCATTATTATCGATGTACGTTACTAAAATCTTTCTTTGGCGCTGTCTACTTACATCCTTTGCAATGACGCGAATATTGTCCTTACTATCCTTTATTTCATAAATGATATTACTACCAATTTTCGGAATAAAATCCAGCACTCTCATCAACGTATTTTTATAATAGCCCCGTACTACGCCTACTTGCTCACTTCCATTATAAACCTCTATCGGTGTCGTATCTGCTTTGCTATCACACGGTCGTTTGTAAGAGAGCTGCATCATTCGCTCCCCTCTTAAGTACTGATCAAACGTCACAGGATATTCTATCATGCGCAGTTCTTTATTTAGCTCATACAAATAGCGTTGAACACTTTCTATTAATGTTGTAGTAGCTATACGCTCTTGAAGTTCAAATTCTTGCCAGCTGGAAAAAACATTCCATTGATTATGATCCTCTTCATAGAAGAAACCAAGAATTACCTCTTCACGGTCAGCCGTTTCATATTTCATAGGCACGTTCTGCCCATGTTGAACTTGTTCCATCCACTGACCTAAATAAATGCCCAGCTCTGCAACCTTCATACATGATTTTTGAAAAAATACGCTGTCACTCGCGCAAATCGTTACATCTCCTTCGATAAAACCCTTTGAATAAGCATCATACCGCGGCTCATCCTTCTGCGGGAGATTCTTGTCTAACTCAAATAAAAACATTAACATCCTTTATTCACCTCTAGTTGTTACACTAATCATACATGACATCGCATCACTCTGAGAAACTATTTATATACGCATATTTAATTCACGCATTATAACACGTGAATGATCTTGTATAGTAGCGCTATTTTTTGTTCTATATCTTAGTATATGAATTTACATGAGCGATTTTTCAAATATATCTATCGCAACTTACAATATATCAACGATTTTTTCAATATATCGATTTTTCGACAAATATCAGCACAATTAAAATGAGGCTACCTTTTCTTCCGCCACTTCCACAATTTCTAAAATTTGTAGCAGGCTCTTCACTTCATAAGTCGGCTTAACACCTGTCAAATTCTCTTTCAAACTAGGATTATACCAACACGTATCAATACCGTAATCTTCTCCGCCTTTCATATCAGAAGTTAGCGAATCTCCGACCATTATTACACTTGATTTATCAGCAATCCCAAACTTCTCAAATGCATAATCAAAAATCTCACATGCTGGTTTTTGATGGCCAACCTCTTCAGAAATAATAATATGATCAAAGAAGTTACGTAAAGGCGAATTTCCAATTCTAGATTGTTGCACTTTTGTATATCCATTCGTAATAATACCTAACTTGCAATCTTGAAGATTTTCACATAATTGCACTGCACCTTCTATAAGGTGTACTTCTTTCCCTAAGTTTTCAAGATATACGTCACTAAATTGCTGTGCATCTACGTCTATATTATGAAGTGCAAATAATTGTCTAAATCGATCTACAGCTAATTCACTTAGCGTAATCATTTTATTTTCTAAATCTCTCCATAGTCCATTACTAATCTTTTTATAACTTGCAAGATAATCATTATACCCTGTAGGCATACCGAACTGTACAAACGCATTATGTAATGCGTGTCTTTCCGTTTCAGGGAAATCTAATAATGTATCGTCTACGTCGAATAATATAAATTTGTATTTCATGATGTTCTCCTCAATTCCTATATTCTCATAGCTTAATTATATCAACAATAAGAAAAGGAGGCTAATTAAAACCAGCCTCCTTCTTCTTACTTATCTTCCAGCAATAACACTTTCATTTCCTCTAACGACTCTTTCGTAAAGCCAAGAGCTTCTTCAGCGTATGCTTCAACTGATCCGTATTGCTTTTGAATTTCACCAATCGCAGCTTGCAAGTATTCAGCACGTGCTTCAAACATTGCACCTAATATCGCTCTGCTCTCATCGTTTTGTAATTTCGCACCTAAAAAGGCCATCATTTTTTCATTTAGCTTTTCACGGAATCCGTTACTTAGTAAGTAGTCTTCCATTACTGTTTTTTCTGGTACACCTAGTAAAAGTAGTAATAATGCTGAACCAAATCCAGTACGATCTTTTCCAGCTGTACAGTGGTTTACTAACGGTAAGTTTTCCGGGTTTTGCGCTAAGTTTAAGAAGCTCACGAATGCCTCGTTACCACTTACGAAATCTTGATTCATTTTCACAAGATACTCACCTGGTTTTCCTAACATAGAAAGGTCACCAACTTGGAAAAACTCATTTATATTTAAGTCTTTCGCTAAGTCTTGCATAACTGGTAAGCACACTTGACGAGCACCCGTAATTTCTGGATTCGGCTTATGCTTCACTTCAAAGTCTGTACGGTAATCGCAAATTAACTTTAAGCCAGACTTTTGTAAATAGGCAATATCCCATTCAGTTAGCCCTGCTAATTCTTCAGAGCGGTATAATTTGCCCCATTTTACTTTACGGCCTTCAGTCGTTTCATATCCTCCCATATCACGGAAGTTAAACGCACCTTGTAATGGCAATCTACGCTCGGCTACTGTTACTGCTTGTCCATTACTTCCTACTAATCTAAAATATGGACGTTCATTTTCACTCGGGTTTTCAATTGTATATGATAATTCTCCATTTACCGTTGCAAGTAATTCTCCATTTTCTTCAATATAATCTGGTGAAGTACTCCAATAAATGCGAACTTCTTCTATATTATTTTCCCACTTTATATGTAACGTATTATCTTCAATTCTTTCTACAGTTGCTTGTAGCCAATTTCTTTGCTGCTCCATTCTTTCACCAACGCTTTCTCGTATAATTGAATCTTACTCTATTGTATTATAGGAATATCTATTTTGTCGTTCTCATTTTTCTTTTTATCTTACAAACAGGAGAAAAGTTCTTTTACTTGTTCAAAATTTGTACAAGGGTTCTCACTAGATGTGTCCCAGATTATATCCTAAAACTTCCTCACATACCGCTCAGTACAACTCAGCAACTGACATCCATTCTTTTCAAAAACATCCTTCATCCATTCATTTTGTATATTTGTCTCACCAATATAATAAGATGCACCTATTTCCTTTAAGACAAACATCGCACCTGCAAATAATGCCGCTTCATATCCCTTATTACGCATATTTGGAGTAACTGCGAAGTACATAAGTTTCCCTTCTTCTAACGTACCTCTTTCAATATGCGGGATTACAATTCCTATCTGCTTTTCATCGACACTCGCTGTTAAGCAATGTTCTTTCCATTGCTCACCAATTTCTTGTAGCATCATATGCACAAATTGATCATGAGCGACTGGTTCTCCCGTCGCTTCATTCCACAGTGAATAAAAAGCCTCTTCTCCAACTTCTTCAATAAGCTTAAAATCAATTTCACTTTCTACATCTTCTACTTCATATATATCTTTAAATACAATCATGTTTTCCGTAACATATTCAAATGAATACGTTTCAAAACATTTTTTATACACATCATAATTTGGACTTTTTGAAGAGATTTCAAAATGTAGTTTTTCTAATCCGTCTTTTTTAGCTTCAGCAACGCAATATTGCATCATTTCCTCTAATTGCTCTTCTGTAAAAATCTCTGCATTATTTTCTTTTATCATAATAGAAGAAGCGCTTCTTCTTATTTTAAAATGTTTTTCTAGCTGTTCTATAGTCATCATATACTTCCCTCATCTATGTCATACTCGAATTTGTAATCGTTCTCCTTGCATGAGCAAGATTGTCCTTGAATATATAGAATACTAGAAAAGATCGCATCTTTAAAGTGCGGAGGAGGTTCTCCATTGGATATTACAGCACTGCAACAACAGTTAGAGCTTATACAACAAAATGACTATACGCAACTGCAACATATAGATATAAATGAGTTGACTGTGAATATGCTTCAGTATATCGGAACGACTGATAGTTACGTTCGTTATCAACTTATATATAAATGTTTTGCACATTTTATTCATCATGAATTCCTTATGGACGATCAACTGAAATTACTTCTACAAACTTGTTTAAGTGATGAGTATTTATATTGTGACATTTACTCCCCACATACGGATGGGGTTTTCACACGTTCTTACACTGTTTCTTTAATTGCGTTAATACTCCAATTCGCTAACTCGCACTACTTTTTTACAGAGGAGGATATCGAGGAAATAAAAAATAAACTCATTACATATACAAACTTAGAAATGGATTTTCGAGGCTATATTGAAACTAAAGGATGGGCTCATTGTATTGCCCATGTTTCTGATGCCTTTACTGAAATTGTTCATAATTCCTATACGACATTTCAGTGGTATGAAGAATTAATTCATTGTTTATTAAATAAAATCTTCATTCCATCTGATATTTTTCACAATAACGAAGACGAACGCATTGTTACTCCGTTACTATCAATGCTGTATCATGACTTCCCGCAAGATGAGTTAATTTCAATTATTCATAAAAAAATAAAAAGGCTTCCTCAAATTAGAAAACGTCTTTCGCTTAATGAATATTGTATTTTATGTGCCAACATTAAAACCTTTTTACGCACATTATTTTTTAGAACAAAAGATGAGCCTAACCTAGCCTTTACAGCACATAAAACAGAAAGAATGTTAAAAGAACTTCCTAATTATTATTAAATATAAGGAGAACAGATATGGGTTATATTGAAGACATGAGAAATCTAGTAGGAAATCATCCACTTATTTTAATAGGATCGCACGCAATTATATTAAATGAAAAAAATGAAATATTACTGCAGCTTCGTACAGATTTTAACCGCTGGGGTATTATTGGTGGTGCCTTAGAATATAACGAAACACTAGAAGACGCTTTAAAACGAGAAGTATTTGAAGAAACTGGGCTTATTATCAAAAATCCAGAAATGTTCCGTACATATTCTGGCCCAGAATTTTTTCAAACCTATCCAAACGGTGATCAAGTGCATGGTGTACTCGTTGTTTATATTTGCCGAGAATTCCAAGGTGAGCTTGTATGCAACCAAACGGAATCAAAAGAACTACGCTTCTTTTCACTTGATGAGTTACCTAGTAATCTTCCTTCTGTAATTGAAAGGGTTATTACAGATTTCAAACAAAAACAAGGGAACGCTTAACGTTCCCTCTCAAACCCAATCCGTTTTTTAATTTCCGCTAAATTGATCTTCGCAATAGCTCGCGCCCTCTCGGCACCTCTTTCTAACGCTTCATATAATAAGTGCGGTTCATTCATATACGTTGCGTATTTTTCCCTAGGGCCTGCTAATTCGCGGTCTACAACGCGGAATAACTCTTTTTTCACATCGCCCCATCCAATTCCAGTCTCATACTTTTCACGCATCGACTGAATTTCATCTTCTGTCGCAAATTCTTTATATATCGTAAATAACGTTTCTCGTTCTTTCGGTTCATTTGGAAGTGAAGAATCTGTTTTTATTTTAAAAATGAGCTTTCGGAGTTTTTCTTGCTCTGCAAATAGTGGGATAACATTTCCATAGCTCTTGCTCATCTTTCTTCCATCAAGTCCGGGTAAAATTGCCCCTTCTTCTTGTATCACATACCCTGGGAGTGTAAATGTCGTGCCAAATGTATGATTAAAATACGTCGCAATATCACGAGCAATTTCAATATGCTGAATTTGATCTTTTCCGACAGGTACATGAGTAGCTTGAAATAATAATATGTCAGCCGCCATTAAAATCGGGTACGTATATAATCCCATATTAACTCCTGCATCGATTTCTAAACCCGCTTCTTTATTTTGCTCTATCTTCGCTTTATACGCATGAGCACGGTTCATAAGTCCTTTCGGAGTTAGACAAGCTAATATCCAAGCTAATTCTAAAATCTCTGGCACTTCTGTTTGTCGATAGAAAATCACATCTTCTCCAAGTCCAAGTGATAACCAAGTAGCTGCTACCTCTTTCGTATAACTACTAAACTGACTCGGATCATGCACAGCATTTAATGCATGATAGTCAGCTATAAAGTACAATGCTTTTCCTTCATTATTCTTTGACATTTGCAATGCAGGTTTAATCGCACCAATATAATTTCCTAAATGCGGATAACCTGTCGGCTTAATTCCTGTTAACATTATTTTTTCACTCACCCTAACTCCTCCTTTCTCAAAATAAAAACAAAAAGAGCCCCTCATCCTACAAAAAGGACGAGAGACTCCCGCGGTACCACCTTAATTAGCTGTCATTATAGCTCACTTCAACCTTCTTAACGTGAAGTAACCGTCTTCGCCTACTCACTTCAGCGAGAAGCTCCAGAGCCCATTCCATATTCATCCCTTACTGATTCCCACCACATATCAGCTCTCTGAAAAGTTTTGAATATGTACTCTTCTCTTTCATTGCTTTTTCGTTATTTTTTACAGTTTACCACATTTCTTCCCCAATTAAACTCGAATTTTCTGTTTTATATAGCAGGAATTTCCGCTTTGATTGTCTAATGTTATATAGGTTTGCAGAAATATTCGATACAACTTTGGAGGTTTTTTCATGGTAAAATATATATCCATCTTGGGTGCAACAGGATCCATTGGCACATCTGCATTAGAACGTTTACCTGAAAATCACCAG
>NUMR01000075.1 GCA_002578045.1 Bacillus cereus | reverse complement strand
GGGGGATGGACAAAACCCCCGCTGATTAAAGTTTCACTTTATTTGGGTATATTTTTCGGAACATTTTCTTGATTTTTTATTATTTTTTGTTTTTGGGATTTGTGACCAACCAACCAACCAACTTACTTAGATTCTTTAGGTACCCTACTGATCATGTACTTATACGGCAATACATATGTGTTATGGTTGGGATGGGGTAGGTACTTTACGAGTTTGAATTAGGAGGATACACGGTATGGAACCATGGATTAAGATTATTTGTATAATCACTTGTTTTTCAAATAACTGCATGTAGTAGTTCAGCAAAAAAATGATTCGAGACCTGCACAAACTGTAAAGAAAGGAATACAACATAATGTAGAAGGGAAAAGTATTGTTAATATTCCATAAGCGTATAAGGATAAACTTAAAGGCTGAGAATCGGTTGAAGAAAATGTAACACATGTAAAGGACGGAGATACGATAGATGTGAGAGTAAATGGGAAGAAACAGATAGTAAGATTACTGTTATTGGATACTCCTGAATCCGTGTCTCAGAAAATCCTACCACAAAAAGTGGGAAAGGAAGCATCTTTATTTTTAAAGAAACAATTGAAAGGAAAAAGTGTAACAATGGTCTATAATCGTGAATCAAAAAAGGACAAGTATGGTAGGAAATTGGCATATGTATTTTGTGAAGGGATACATATCAACGGATTAATAGTCAAATCGGAGTAGGGAATTATAGCCTATATTTCTAAACCCAATAGTTATATTACTACCACAAATGCTAGATGCAGAAAAAGAAGGAAAAGCATCAAAGATTGGTGTGTGGAGAATAAAAGGTTTTATAGATGAATATAAATAAAAGTGAAGAACTGTCAGCAGGAGAAGTATTAAAAGAGAACAAAGATGCTGATATATTCATGTTTAATAATGGTACTGTTTATAAAACGAATATTGAATGGGTTGATGAGTTACATCTAACGAAGAATAAAGAAGTAGGGGAAGATGTTTGTAATAAAGTTTAATCAAAAGGCATTCATAAACTCTCATATTACACCAATACAAAAAGAACATTTAGTTTTATAAAAAAGCTAATCCAAACGCATTTAGAATTTTTTGATTGAAGAGATAAAGGAGCTCATCTTTTATAAACGTTGCGACTTTATCCCGTTATTTGTGGGCAGTAAGACTCCCACCTCATAATCAGTTGGGATGGACAAAACCCCACTGATTAAAGTTTCACTTTATTAAAAACTTTGTGCCTTTCTTATAAACATCGTGATTTATTTAAAATCTACAATTATGTTAAGATTGATAAGATTGCATCTGAAAATGTAGGTTCAAGTTGCTATTTGATTGAATTGCACATAAAAAACCAATNNATTGGTTTTTTATGTGCAATAATCGGTTATATCAGCCGTAAAGAGAAATCCGCATAATTTCAAAATTTTCGTCATGCTTCACGTACAATAAAAGGAATTGAAATCATTCATGCCCTATATAAACAAAGGTGAAGTCTTCAAAGAGCCCCCCCTTTTCAACGTACAATGAACTTCAACAATTACTAGCTAGTTCCTAAACATTGTTCCTCATTTACCAACCTGTTTATACTTTTTTCAAACATTGCAACAGAACCCTATTGTGAATATTATAGCGTATTTTATATCACTAACCAAAAAAAACTAGCAGGGAGCTAGTTTTTTTGGTTAGTGTAAATAAGGTGACAAGAGTTTTTTCATCCTTTATTTACATTTTAACATGAAGATTTATAAATTCAATTTATACTTAAAAAATAACCCTTTAGATAAGAAAATGAGAATAGTATGCTTAACTTAATGGGTATGAATAGAGAAGGAGTTTGTCTGTTTGCTAGATTCTGAAAATGTTGACTTCTATTAATATCCGATTCTATTCATTTCTGCGTCATAGATCCATATTTTTATAAATCTACTTGATAAATAATAAATCTACCGGAAGTAAGCGTAACGAATACTTGATTGTCTGCAATTTTAAATACAGATCCGTTAGAAGAGTAGTTGCTTATTTTTGTTTTCGCTTTAACTGAAATATGATTCTTGTCATCAACTTGTACCAAAAGAATTACACCAGTTGAACTAATCACTAACGCATGTTGATTTTCAAGACCTACTACTTTGTCCCACTTATAATTCTTATTTTCTTGGTCAGACAGTTCTGCGTTATCAATCTTTTTCCCTGTTTTATCAAAGAGAATGAATTTTGAACCCGCCCCCACAGCTAGCATTCTATTATCAGAAAGTTTGTCAATAGAATAGATATGATGTTTCGAAGAACCCCAATCTCCTGAGTTAACAACTTTTCCATCTTGTTGTGACATAACTTGATATTTTCCCTGATCCCCTACCATTAAAAGGTTTCCATTTGCTAACTCAACTGTATCGTTAATATGCCAAGTGTTCGGCCACTTTCCTGTTCTCAACAATTCTTGAGACGAATTAAGAATTGTATAATATCCACTATTATGTACTAATAAAATATTTTCATTCGATAGTTGTTTAACAAATCTCGGAGTACGTGGATCTGCTAGTTTTCCTTGTGAAATTTCATCTCCATATGGGTCTACAACTTTCCATTTTCCCGATTGTCCCGCAATAAAAATGGTACCATCGGTCATTTTTACCATTCCTTTTGTAGGAAACATAGGCTTATTTTTTCCTTTTGACATCGTTTCACCATTAACAGTGCTAAGAAGAGCAAAATCGTTGGAAGCTTCAGCTAAAATATGTCCTTCATCCGTCAATACTGCGTTCTGAATGGTACTGCTAGAAGCCTCCCATTTATTGCTAACTACACCGTACACATTCGCTGCACTTGCACTTGTAGGAAGTATGAGTAAAGCGCTCGCAAGTAATAATGCAGTTATTTTTTTAATTTTAACCATTTTTTCACCCCTATTAGATATGTATTTGTTATTATTCACTAAACATAATACCTTATTTTCCTTTGTAAAATATATGTAAATATGCATATATAAAGAAAATGATTGAAATATGTTGTAAGGTAATAGGGGAGCAAAAAATATTAAGGGGGATCTTTATTATGAAAAAAATGTTAGTTATTCCAGCAGTTACTTTAGCTTTAGCAGGTATTGGAGCAAGCACATCAGTTGCTGCAGAAGTTGATTTCATCAAGTCGGATACTTTAGCAAAAGCTGATTCCATGAAACCAGCGTCAAGTACTTTAGTAAAATCTAAAAAGGGCTACATATTCCCCCTAGATGAAAAGAAAGTAACTGGTACTTCGTCTTATAATGAGATTAGAATTGAAAATAAAAAGAAAAAGACACATAAAGGAATTGATTTTGCAGCACCAGAGGGTACAATAATTATGGCTGCAAAAGATGGAGAAGTAGTCTTTGCTGAATTCGGAGAAAAAGGGTCAGGATTTGGCGGATACGGTAATGTGGTAGTTATTAAACATCCAGTTTATGATAAAAAGGGGAAAGAGACTAAAGACACACGTTATACTTTATATGCTCACATGAATAAAATTGAAGTTAAAAAGGGACAAAAAATAACAGTTGGTAGTAAAATTGGGGAAGTTGGTAACACAGGTGCTTCTAGTGGAAATCACCTACATTTCGAAGTAAAAACAACGTTTAAATTTGGACAAGTTAACCCTAATGATTATTTACCAAAATATAAAAAGAAATAATAAAAGTCAGGAGGGTAGCATATCATTTTGATTCATGAAACCTAGATAAATGTTGATTAGAATAACATTCTATTACACATTCCTGTAAAAAATAATCTCAATCGAGTATGTGATTAGATAAAAAGAAAAAAGCTGAATCCGTTAAGGAATATGATTTTAGAATAAAGATAGGTGAAGTCATGGAAGTAGAGACATATCATCCACCTTCTGAGGTTTATAATGATAAAAATATTTTAATATTGTCTAAATAAGCATCCAATCTGGGTGCTTATTTTATTAAAGCTAATGGGTTTGAACTATTACTTTTTAAGTGGGTTAAACCCACTTAACGCAATTTTCCGTTTACTTTTTAATTAATATAATTTCACATACCGTATTAGGGTAATGATTATTACTTACATCCCAAATATTGAAAGTAAACTTATTATTAGTTTACTTTTAAACTGTTGATTTTATTGGGATTAAAGAGATTTTTAGAAAAACAGATATTTTCGTAAGGAAAGTATCTATTCAAAACAATGAAATGAAAGGGTTTTTACGCCAGTCCGTTTGAGAAGCGAGGGCAAGGAGAAGGAGAAGGAGGGTATAAGGTGAGGGAAATAAAAAAACTAAGCTCATAAGCTTAGTTTTTTATTTCTTTGTTCTTGTAGTTTTAAAAATTACTAAAATTAATATAGAACCTATTACAGCTATAGTTAAATTTGTTATACCTATTTTATTAAAGCCAGTAAATATCATTTTTATTGTTTTTATTCCTGGTAGAAAAACATTATGAAAAATATGACGGCTACTATGAAGAATAAGGATATAATCCTGATTTCTTTAGGTATAGCTATCCGTTTTTTCAAAAGTTTTTCATCTATGAATTTCATAAAATATAAGAGTAATATAAAGGAAGTTCTTAATTTGTTTGAATAATTGATAATCATATTTTATTTAAAATAAAATCTTCAAATTCAGACTCTGTGAATTCATTAACAACCTGATGAATAACTCCATCTCTTAATAATAAAATTTCATCACCAATTTTATTAGCTATTGGTAACATATGTGTTGAAATAAATACAATATTTCCGTTAATTGCATAATTCTCTAATTTTTTACGCATAACAGCAATATTTATGGGATCTAAAGAAACTAATGGTTCATCCAATAACAAAACTTTCGGCTTAACTAAAAAAGCAGTAGCTAAAGCTAATTGATGCTTCATTCCATGAGAATAATTAATAACTAATTCTTTTGAAAAAGATTGCATTCCTGCATTTTGAATATATGTTTCTAATTCAATTTTATTCATATTCATATTATGTAATTTTTGAATAAAATCTAAATTGTCAACACCAGATAAAAAATCTAAGAAAACTGGATTTTCAGAAACATAATGGAAAATTTCATCTTGATTTTTCTTTTGATTAAACTGTATATTGCCAGAATCATAATTAAGCATACCAGCTAATATTTTCATTAATGTAGTTTTTCCAGCCCCATTCCTACCTAATAAACAATAAATTTTCCCGGATTCTAAATTAAAACTTACCTCTTTTAATATTTCTTGTTTATATATTTTCTTTAAATTTTGTATTATAACTTTCATAAAATATCACTCCATAATTATTTTTAAAAGATTCGGAGTTATAAATCCTTCAATTAAAGAAGCAATAAGAAAAATAATTAACATTAAAAACATCACCTGGATTATACCTTTAAAATCTTCAACATAAAATATATTTCTTTTATATAATTTGTTGATCAAATATCTAAAACTAATTGTAGATAAATAAAAGTTTAAAACAATTCCAATTATTTCTACGAAACCATGTGTCATTAATATAGCAAAAGAATACAAAAATGAACCACTATGTACATAAGCGCTATATGCAGCATATGAAATTACATAAAAATCATATAAAAAAAATATTGTTGATACTACACCAAAAGATAATAAACCTAAAAAAATGAGAGTAAAAGCAGAAGAAATGTTATGCATAAATATATCTTGCCAATTTACATGCTGTATTAATTCTTGATTATCTATTTTTTGAACTTCATAACTACTAAACGCTATAAAGAAATACACACAGATAAACAAAACTGCATAAACTGTCAAAATACAAATTACAGTTTTATTAAAAATCTTCCTAAAGTTAATTAAACTTATCATAAAAAAAACCTCTTATTTTATTAGTTTTATCTAAAATTAAAACTTTTAAAAGATATACACATATAACAGGAGTTAGATAACTAAAAATAATATGATTAAACTTAAAATAATTTAGTAACAACTCAACACCTATAATAACCATAAAAAAAACGAGCATAATAACTCTTCCAATTTTCTTGAAAATTTTTTCGTCAAATTGATACTCTAACATATAAACACATACACAATAAATATAAATCCCACAAAAAACTAATAAAAATCCAGATAATAAAAAACTAATTATAAACACATTAAATTCCAGTACTTGTGATATACATAAAATAGTAATCATTAATGTAAATTGTACAAATAAAAATACTGAAACCATTAGAGTAGCATTAAATAAAGACAATTTATTTCTTTTACAAAGCAAAACTATTTGAGAAATATTATTATTCAAAAATAAAGTTAATAACAAATAACTAGAAAAAAACGCTATATTTTCTATTCTATTGCTAAGGAATATTACTATAAGAAGGGTTCCTATATATGCAATAAAAAAATTTGTATTAATAACCCCATAACTTCTATAAAAATTCATATATATATACGTATATTTTTTCTTGAAGAAAATATAATCAGCAAAATAAAATTTATATGTCTTTTCAATACATAGTTTGTTAGCTAAAAAATTTAAAATAATAGTTAAAAAAACTAATATGATTAATCCCGCAATATAATTAGTCATACTAATTCTATAATCATAAAAATTAATTTTAGATGTAACCGTATTTGTTAATAACTTAACTAAATTTCCATTAAACATGCTATCAAACAAAAGGCTTATAAAATTACTAATCTGATTCTTATTTAAAGATACAATTAGACAAATACTAAAATAAAAAAAAGGAAGAAAAAATTTATTAACTCCAATAATATAAATATAGTCAAATATATAAAATAAAAATTTTGCAAATCCTATCACAACCCCTAGATATAATAAAAGTAATAGAATTTGCACCATAAATATAATTCCATTAATACCATTAAGAATTGATTGCATTAACAAAAAAGGAAGAGAAAAAAAAGAAATGCCAAACCAAGTTAATATAACACCTAAATATTCATTAGTTAAAATCAATTTTCTTTTCTGTTTTATAGAAAGGTTACTTTTTATAGTATAAGTACGAATGTCGTGACTAATACCATAATTAATAATAAATAACGAACATAAAACAATATAAAGAATAATTAAGAGGTTTATTTTTTCTATTGACATTGGAATATAATGAAATAAAAGTTGAAACAAAGAAGATAATATAAACCAAAAAATATACAGAAGAACAAGAGAAGACTTTATATAAGGTTTTAAATTCAAAAAGAATCGATTCATCATATTTGATTTCAAACCAATTCCATCACTAACATATAAAATAGTATTAAAAATTATTTTTGAAATTGTATTAGTTAACAAGTAAATTAATTTTAAATCCAACCTAAATCACACTTTCTTAACATAAAATATCTTAAATAAAAGAAACTAATTGTAAATTAAATATTTAAAACCCTCTTTTCACAATCAAGATATTTAATAATCTTAGTGCTTAGCTAACATCTCAACATGATTGTCTAATAAATACGTAATAGCTGCATCACCTAAAACGCTTACAACAATACCTAAAACATTCCAACTCATAAATACAGTTAACGCTTTTTTTATACCTTTACCAGCTTTCCATGCTCTACGAGCTCTAAAACAGCCTGTAAGAGCTGCTCCATAAGATATACTTGGAACAAGATTAGAAATATTAAATGAGATTCCCATGTTTGCAATTAAAACAATGGCCCCCATAACAGCCCCTAAAGTCAATATACTTAACAATTCTTTCTTGTTTTGCGAACTTTTAATAACTAAAGTATTCAATTAATTTCCCCCAAAAAATGAAATTTTAGAAAAAACAAGATAACTTATAAAAACAAAGATTGTGAAAAGAAGAGGTTTTAGTGAATTAATATTTGCAAGTACTTTTAAAAGTACGAACATAACAATAAGACTTAAAATTAAAAACGGATTACTCATTAAGAGAATTAAATCGGAACGTCCTTCGAATACTAATAGTTCCCATATAACAATTAACGAAAGAAAAGAAGAAAAAGTTAAAAATACTCTATAAAAGATTTTAAATTCAATAGAAATTTTAAAAATAAATTTTGCAATTAAATGTGTAATTAAAGCACCAAAAAAAAGCTGTACAATAACATAAAATAACATAATCACAAAAATAATCCCTATTATAGCAATAGCAGGTGCACCTTCTGTATTGATCATATTAATTACATCTTGAACTTCCTTAAGACCCATACTCTTATATACAGATGTAAATATAGATATCATAGATAAAATAAAAGATATTCCAAATAAAATATAAGTAGCAAACTTATTATTTTTAATCCAATTAATCATTTTTCAAACCGCCTTTTCACAGATATTGAACTAACCTTATTTGTTTATAATTAGGGTTGAACTGGATACATGTATTTTAGGATCATAGGTTGTATTTTATTTTCATTATTAGATTTCGGTGTAACAAAAAGGTGTTTTACTAATAATGTTACAAATTATTTTTGATATAGTATTTTGTTACACGTTAGTTTAACGGTTAGGATATTTTATATTTTCAAATACAAAACGTAATAAAAACGGATATCAATGGAATAAAACTATTGATAAAAAACGTACCATTGTTTCATTTATAGAAGGTTATTTAGATATTTTATAAATTTAATTTGATTATAGACACAATCTTAAATGAATGTAATATTTTACTAATAAATATAATATATTGTTAATTTTGAAAAATTTATATATTCGTTTTTTACTTTAAAAAAATTAAAAATAGGGTATCTTTGCCCATCTCCCGAAAAAGGGCAATAAGCTTAATTCATAAGAAAATTAAACGTAATGTAAAAAAATGTAACTTTGTGACATAGCTAAAAATGTAGAATTTTTCGTATCAAAAATACAACTTATCTATATTTGAAACATGTCAATACAATTGTAGAAGAATTGACATACATATTTTAAAACTTAATCTCGTACTAATTTGGAATATTTTGTATTATTTTTCCTTTTCGAGGGGACAAAAACATTCATCTTGCATATTAAAGATACTACGAATCCCAATTATGTAAATATTTTGAAAATGTATAAAAATTTTTCTTATAATTCATAATTTTAAAACTTTTATTTGTATGGGTTTTTTAGTTTTATATAGAGTGTCCTTATAATAATCGATACAGTTTATTTTTTAGTTATAATTAATAAGTTACTCCCATACCAATCAAAACCCTAAAGTGTGCGTATAAATTTTTTTAGTTAAATATAACGATAAAACGCCGCATGTTTTTATGTAATAAATTATATATGTACCACTCAGAAGGTATCAAAACAGTCTACAAAAGCCCCAATAAGACCTACAAACTACCGTTAAACGGTATCAAAACGACCCACAATCCTAAAAAACGTATCCCTAAATAAAAAGTGTTAATATCCAATAGGCACAGCCTATTTACCCACTTATATATGTTTTTTCTGCACTATATGTGGTTAGAGAAGATGTACTTGTAGGTATTCCGGCACCATTATAATTACTTACTTTGTAATTATTTTTTACAACATTTCCATACATAGCAGGTCTATTCCATCTTTTTGAGTAGCTTTTATAGAGTATCCCAATCCTTTTGAGTTATAAAAAATTGAAACACTACCAAAACCAGCGTCTACACTTGTGCAAAAAGATTTTCCAAATTTGATATATAAGATTGCCATATTCATGAACTCATCGCATGATAGTTGTTGGGTGAACTGAAATGCCGCGTTTTTTCAGAATTTCAAATACATCGCGATAACTTAAAGAAAAACGGCAGTAGTAGCCAACAGCTACTAAAATAATATCTTTCTTGAATTGTTTTCTTTTAAAATATCTCATATCTGATTCTTCTAAATTCTATTTTCTAGAGTGGTAGCTTCATTTAAAAAACTTTGCAACAGAACCGACAATTTTATTATGAATCTATAAGGAAAACTAAACATTTTCAAAATTAATTATCTCAATTTTTTTAAAATAAAAACCAAACTTGGAACACATATTAAAATAATATTTAGTAAGATATATATGCACTTGATGTTTATTCAAACTTAAGTGCAACTATTTCTCTCCCTACATGTTTTATTGAACTTGATGTTGTAGAATCGATTTCTTTGAAGGGTTGAATGTTGTGGCAGAGTTATATTTGCATTTATTTTTATAAACCTTAAGTATTCATACAAGTAACAATTGCTACAATATATTGTTCTGAAAAGGGGGAGAAAAAATAATCGCGTTCTTGTTAATTTATATATATTAAGAAGGATTTCGTATAGAAATTATAGTAGCATGGATTACTTGGAAAGGTAAAGAAGCTTCAAGTAGTAAAATCTATAATGAAAAACTTCATCTGTAATATATTTAGATGTATAGACATATGGATATAAAATCTATCTTGAGGATGAATGTGTAGAAAATTGGATACATTGAAACGCGAAATTTTTATGCATTTTAAAGTTGTTTACTAGGGTGTGTCTAAAAACTTCTGTTCATTGTGTCACTCGAAAAATAGCAGCGACATAAACAAAATCTAAAAAAGAAGTTGCCAGCTTATCATAACGTTTTGCTACTCTACGAAAATGCTTGATTTTATTAAAAAACATGCCACTAAATGGCGTTCTTTATACAAATACCAATCAACCTCCCAAGGTGCTTTGGGCGGAATCGTATATGTTGCCTCATGATTTAGTGCCTTTTTTTGCACCAGCACTGTGCTGATGCGCTTTGATACTAGTGGAATCTATGCTGAGATTTTCAAAATCTGGCTCGGTATTTAATTCTTGAAAAATAGTCAGTAAGATACCTTCATCTCTCCATTTGCAGAAGCGGGCATAAACGGTTTTCCATAAACCATAATGCTCCGGCAAATCGCGCTAGGGTGAATCGCTTCTGGCTATCCACAAAATGGCATTGAACATTTCACGATTACTTCTTTTTCGGGGAGACCAGTGGCGTAAGGTGGAAACATGTCTTTGATTTGTTCCCATTGTTTATTTGTAGGTTCGTAGCGGCGTGGAGTCATTAAAAATACCTCTTTTTGGATTAATTGAGATAATTCTATCATAGAAATAGTTTTTAGACACACCCTAGAAGTATGTAATCATTTTAGAACTTTATCACTAAATAAAACACGTATATAAAAGGAGAAATACACAATGAACTACAAACAAACACTTGTATGTGACGAGAATATAGAAATGCTAAAAACACTATCACATCCAGTCCGTATGCAAATCACAGCAATTCTTACGCAGTACAATATATTAAATGTTACAGAACTTGTTAAGAAGTTACAAATGCCACAATCAACTGTTTCACAGCATCTATCTAAAATGAAAGGGAAAATTTTAGGGTTTGATAGAAGAGGTTTAGAAGTATATTACTATATAAGCAATCCTAAAATCCCACAGATTATTGAAATTTTATCATCTACTGAAAAATAATCCTGTTTAAAAGAATATGGGTTCTGTTGCAAAGTTTCTTAACAGATAAAAATTTTAAGTTGAGTGTGATTAAACCTCATACAATTGCCAGTAACTTTTGCAATTCATTATACGTTGAAAAAAACGCAGCTTGGTTGCAAACTGCGTTTTCGTTTATATATAGCATGAATGGTTTTGATTTCTTTCAAGAGGCACGACAACATCACCATCAAGCTAAGGGAAACTAGAATGTAGAAATACATATAAATATTTCTTTAACAGTTTAATAAAAGGAATTACAATGAAAAAGTGTATGAAAAATAACCCTTACAGGCTAAAACTTTTTAAATATATCTTTTTTATCCCGCTATTTGTGAGCAGTAAGACTTTCACCTCAAAATTCGGCGAATGCGAGGAAGTGAGGTGGGAGATAACTGCCTGTAAAAGCCCGATTGGTGTGGGCTCATAATCAGCGGGGGATGGACAAAACCCCCACTGATTAAAGTTTCACTTTATTTTGGAAGATGTTGTTCGTATGTAACACCTAAGATATCAAACACCGTTTTCTTCCGATACGATTTCCGTCCATTTTTATCAAGTAAATGAAACAAGCAAAGAATGCTTTTCCTTAATTGTTTCGATTGATCTTGTACTTGTTGGTATAGTACTCGAAAATAATCATGAACCATGTACATAACTTTCCATCCACTTAATTCTTTCTGTTTTTTTATTAACAATAGTTGTTGCATTTGGAACATGACTGTAGAAGACATTAGGAGTGCTATTAACTTCCTATAAATATGACACTCTAATCGTTCTTTTTTCACATTTGTATTGGAGTACAGCGTAGCTTTAAAAACTTGACAAAAAAAACCTACTCACTCCCTTGTTAGAGTACTAGTATCAGTATGTCTAAGTTTTATAGATTTCTTTCTTCAGAACCTCTATCACTGTAATAGAGAAACATATACTTTTTGATTGTCGGAAAATAAATAATTATTTGACAATTATTATTTTATAGCTTTAAATATATATAAATAAAAAAATAAGGAGATTTTATTCATGAAAAAGATTGTTTGGTTTGGGACGGTGTTAGTAACTATAATTGGAATCCCGTTTTCTAGTTTAGCTGCAACGGAAGATATGAATAATATTGTTATAACACCAACATCTGAGAAAAAATCAGATGAAGATTTCAATAAGTTATCAGTGGAAGATCAAAAGATTGTAAAACAATTAGAAGATTACATTACTAAACGCGTTAAAGAAGAAACCAATGGAGAGAAACGTAGTGTAAGATCAGTTGAAGATATTTTCAATAATATTGTGACTGATATTGCTTTTGAAGTAGGTTTTGTGAAAGATACTATTTTTATAGATATTGCAAATAAGCTATTTGGTTTTGGAAACTATGCGACTGAAACTGATTGGTATAAAAACCTAGACCATAAAACCGAATGGAATATGGGGGTTTATGACAAATCGTTAAAACAAAATATTAATATTTCTGCTAAATACATTGATAATGGTTCTGATACAACAATTTTACTACAGCATGGTTGGCGTGGTAATTCAAATGACTTGTTATTTATGGCTCAATATTTTGATAAAATTGGTTATAATATAATCTTGCCAGATGCAAGATCACATGGAAATAGTGAAGGGAAATATATTACCTTCGGAGCCTATGAAAAAGATGATCTTAATTTATGGCTAGATCGTGAATTAGAAAATAAACCTAATCAAGAGTTAATAGTTTTAGGGGCATCTATGGGAGCGGCAATTACAATGTTATCTCAGGAAACACCTCATGATAACGTAATTGCTTACATTGAGGATTGCGGTTATAAAAGTGCAGAACAGCAATTTAGAGATATTCTAAGAATGATTAATGAATATCTTCAATATATACCGTTAGTAAATGCAAATGACTGGTATGGAAAAGAAACACAACTACTTGAACTATTAAATGACCGTCGTGTAAAACCAGAATTGGGAATAGATCTTTTTAAAATTACTCCAATTGAAGCAGTTAAAGCTTCTACTTTACCTAAATTATTTATTCATGGGGAAGCAGATACGTTTATTGATATAAAAGCATATGAAGCACTATATAGTACTTCAATAGGTTATAAAGAAGGAATCACGTTCCCAGGAGCAGGACATGCTATGTCATTTTATACAGATCCTAATAGATACATATCTAAAGTAATGTCATTTTTAAATAATGTTCGTACAATACAAAATGATAAAGACAGTAAACGTCCTGTAATTGCAAAAGATACAAATTTATTAAGTAATCCAACTTTTGAAATGAGTGAAAACAGCTTTACTGATTGGGAAATTTCTGATAAGAACAATGAATTTACGAACCAAATGCTATCGTTAAATAGCTACAATGAATTTGTTTTAGCTACTCGGTTAGGTAAAGATACCTCAACTGCTACACACTTTAAAAATGGTGTTCGTTTTTATAGTTATTCTCCTGAAAAAGTTGTTGCTTTGGGACAAAAAGTTCGACTAACTAAAGGGGAAACGTATGAATTGTCTTTTAATGCTACGAACGTATCAAGTGGACAATGGACTTATCCTGGTATACATTATGGAATTGGCTCAAAAATCGTAACTGAACCATTAGCAACGAAACAACAAACAACGAAAAAGCTTTCCTTAACTGCTGAAGAAACTAGCGATTATTATGCTCGATTTGGAAGTAATGTTGCATATTATAGTTGGATAGATGTCCCATATGCACATGCCTACTTCGAAAATATTCAGTTAATAAATCTTGATCGTACGCCTCCAGAAAAAGTTCAAGTTGAAAATGTTGACCTTTCAATAGACAGTAAAGAAATTAGTATTAAAGGATATGGGGAACCTAATTCGAAAATTATTATAATAGATGATCGAGATACAAATATTGCTAGTATTACAACTGATGATAAGGGGTTTTTTGAATGTTATATTAATTCACTTCAGACAAGGTTACTACATATTGTTAATCAAGATAATAAAGGTAACCAAAGTGCTTCAAAGGTAATTCATATAAAATAATATTTTTACTTTTATGAGCATGTCGCAAAACTAAATTTGGTTCTGTTGCAAAGTTTTCTAAATGAAGCTACACTCTAGAAAAAGTAGCGAGGAGAATCACAAATGCCATATTTTAAAGGGAAACAGTTCAAACAAGATATTATTTTGGTAGCCGTTTTTCTTTAAGCTATGGTGATGTCTCTGAAATTTTGAAAGAACGTGGTGTTTCAGTTCATTCAACAACTATTATGCGATGGGGTCATGAATATGGACACCTGATCTATCCAATTTGGAAGAAAGAAAATAAAAGAGTGCAACTATCTTGGAAATTGGATGAGACCTTTATCCCGCTATTTGTGGGCAGTAAGACTCTCACCTTAAAATTCGGCGAATGATAACTGCCCGTAAAAGCCCGATTGGTGTGGGCTCATAATCAGTGGGGGATGGACAAAACTCCCACTGATTAAAGTTTCACTTTATCTCGCTATTTGCAGAAGCGGGCATAAATAGTTTTCTATAAATTGTAATTTTCTAGTAAATCACGTCAGGGGCTATCTACAAAAAGGAATTGAACATTTCACGATTACTCCTTTTGGGTGGACGACCAGTGGCGTAAGGTGGAAAGATATCTTTGATTGTAAGTTCGTAGCGGCGTGGAGTCATTAAAAATACCTCTCTTTGGATTAATTGAGATAATTCTATCATAGAAATAGTTTTAGGTACATCCTAGTATTAGTATGTCCAAGTTTAGGCGATTACTTGAAAGAGCTTTAGGATTTTTGCACTAGAACCACGTAATTGCAAAATTTTACGTAAAGCGGGTACGGCAACGATTCTTTCTTTTTGGAGCCACACACAAAACAAAAACAAGAGGAAAAGCGATATTTATTATTTAATCTTCTTGCTTTTCATTAATTTATCAATCTAATTGAAATAGATATTTTTAGGTAATTGTTCAATACAATTACCTTATTTTTCTTAATATTCTATCAAGTCCTTATATATGATTGAAAATGGAAAAGACGTTTTGTGTATGTATAGAGCATCCTTTGTAACTTTATTGCCTTCAATAATCATAGGTCATGATAGTATCTGACATTACATAAATATATGTAATGTAGTTCTCTTATGGAGGTGATTATATGCAGATGCCAATGACTTAAGGAACTGGCCGGATGCAGAAGTGCCGTTTCTGCCAAAAGTCTCAGGATTCTGTCGTTATTATGGTGGATCAGGTATTCAGCCATCAATAGATGGTGGTATAAAATAAAAATTTGTAAGATACCTTGATACTTTCAGTTCTCTCCTAGGGATAGGGGAGTTTTATTTTTGGATGAATCGTAAATATAAAAAAACTTCCTATCTTGTTATAGGAAATTTCTTTTCGCTCAAGTATATATGGATAAAACTTTCATATATGGTGTCGCCTATTGTCTCAACATAATCCTGAATTTATAATATAGTTAATATTTGTAAAAAAACCATTCAAACTCCTTTGTATTTTTGAGATAATAACACAAAGTTTACATATTTTGAAGATAAAAAGGGGTGGATTAGATGACTAACAGTAAAGTTAACTATAAGAAAGATAACTATAAATGGGTTATACTCATAATAGCAACATTTTCACAGACGTGTGCAACATTTGTAAACTATGGGATAGGTCCTTTAGCAACATTTTGTCGTGAGGTATATAACTTATCACAATTCCAAACAGGATTAATTGTATCAGCTGTAAATATTGGCCCTATATTCTCGATGTTAATTTTTGGAAGCTTAATGGACAAACATGGAGAAAGGTGGATTGTTGGCTTAGGATCAATATTATTAGGACTAAACATGCTGATAGCAATTTCTATTAATGAATATTTGTACTTATTGATTGTTCTTGCTTTTGTTGGAGTATGGTATGGTACAGCTCAACCAGGAGGAAGTAGTGCAATCATTAATTGGTTTCCGAAAAATAAAAACAGAGGTCTTGCAATGGGGATTCGTCAAACAGGGATACCTCTTGGTGGTGCCTTAGCCTCAACAGTTTTACCTTTTTTCTTTTATAACTACGGTTTGTCTTCAGTTAAATTAATTCAAGCAGTTGTAGCCATTATAGGTGGCATAATCTTTTTAATCTTTTACAAAGACCATGGAATGAATGCACATAGACAGCAGAATTACAGTTTTTTTGAGAAAATAAATAAAATAAAAAAGAAATCGAGCCTTTATCCTGTGTTTTTTATTGGAATAAGCATGATTTCTTTGCAATTAATCATATTAGCTCACCTAATGAGTTATTTAATCAACACCCTAAATATTTCATTAAGTATATCTGGAACGTTGTTAAGTGTGGCTTTAATTGGCGGTGCGATTGGGAGGATTTTATTGGCATGGATTAGCGATAATTTGTTCAATGGGGATAGAAGTAAACCTTTACAACTTACAATATTACTAACTGTTATTACTTTAATTATTTTAGTCTATGTATTAAATTATCTCCCTTTATGGGGAATTTATATACTTTGTTTCGTTTTAGGTTTTCTAGGAGTTGGATGGTATAGTTTATTTATTGTATTAATGTCTGAAAAAGCAAATCAAGATTTTATTGGGTTAACTGTTAGTTTTGGGTTAACTTTGAACCAACTCTTTATTGTACTTGCTCCATCCATATTTGGGTTACTAGTTGATTATTTTAATGGATACAAAACTCCCTTCTTCTTATTGATAGTGTTTATATCTATAGGGGGTATATGGCTTAACATTACAGAAGGCAACAACAGATTTAAAACATCAAATAAAACTGAAAATATGCCGCTCAAATAGTAAAGGGTAAACACCATAGAGTGACTAGAAGGTCATTCTATGGCGTTTACAAAAAACTAATTCAAGTCTAGCTTGAATACTCGTTCCTTTACTGGTTCCAGAGTACGATGATTCCATAAATCAGGTGCTATAAAAATCCGTTGAAGCCACCTAATTGGTCTTCCTGATTTATCTAAACTTGGTTTAAAGGCATCTCTCGAATGAAATGTAAATCGATTATTAATATAAACAAGACGACCAGGAGTAATATCAATTCCAAAAGAATTTTCACGAATTGCATTTTTAAAGTTTTCCAATGAAATAGTTGCTGAATCATTAATGGGTGTTACCATGTCCGGATAAAACGCTGCTGTAACTTCTGGTAAATCTATTGATCCTTTTATAATCGGTGAGGGACTTGTCTCTTGTAATTCCAATGGTGTTGATATTCTCCACCGATATGGCACTTTAATTCGATAAAGAGGTTGACTTAATTGGTCAATATCATGCTCAGATAAAATATTCAATGATTTACGTGCATCAGACAAACGTGTAAGTGGCTTTTTCGGATCATTATTTACACCTGTAAGAAGTAAGCCAGATGGTGAAAAATTATTAGTACCCATAAACTTTAATGCAGCATTTTCAATATGAAAATCCAACTCAAATTCTGAGCCAAGGCCTGTATATTCTTTTTTCGCTTTTAGACTTGGTATTAAGTTATTGACAATATTTTGTCCTTCATGAAACATTGAATAAGGTTCTCCAATCAATGAACCAATCGCAATTATAAGATTTTCACTTATAAATCCTGATTTGGCATCAGAAGGAATAACTTGTGAATCTGGTGTGAACCTTACCTCTTCATCTGTTGGGAGGTTCTCAAAAATAATATAAGGGGCCGGTTTTAATGATGCCTTCTGTTGATTCAGAAATTTCACTATACGCAATGGAAGAGAGCGCATAGCTACTGCTCGAACTTCTGTAATGTAATCTGTACTTCCGGTTGGATCGTATTGAATCTCGTTTAATTCTTTAAATAGAATGTCTCGTTCATCATCACTTAGTGTAAAGGTAAATGCATCATTAATAGAATTTTCATTACTAATTACAGTAGATTTCATATTAATCACAAAACACCTTTCCGTTATTTTATTTAAAAGGATATTATTACCATAATATCCTTACACATTATAAGTTGTTTTATTAAAACTTTCAATATTTGCAGAATATTCTTTGTATAAGGGTACAAGAATATTAAAGCAGTTTCATAATGTTTATTAAGAATTCTTTTTAATCTTTTATGAACCTACTTTGTCTCCGAAGGAAAGGGATTAAGTCGTAAATAGTGATTACCCTTTTTTATTTCCCTTTAAAACCCTTATCATCTTTATAGTTTTAATCATAGGGGAGATAGCCTAATTCGAATTCATAGGTGTTTTTCCAGTAATAGTGAATAAAAATTTTTTATTATTTTATAAGTTGTTCTCAAAGGCTTTAATGGTATAAAAATTCTTATATGAACATGAACCAACGCGATCAAAAAAAGAAAATTGGAATTTAAGGTATTACTTTCTCTTATGAGAATCATAACTTCTAGGTTTTGACTCTTATATCTAGAAATCGATAAAGAGGGACAAACATTTGATATTCAACTTCGTCAAAAACAGGACACACAAGCAGCATATGCTTTTATGAAAAGACTTGTTCGAACTTTTGGAGAACCAACTGTTCTGACGACAGATAAGGCCCCTTCTTTAGCTTCTGCCTTCAAAAAATTGGAGATAGGTCTTTACAAAAATACCTTTCATCGTACAATCAAGTACCTCAATAATGTCATTAAGCAAGATCATCGACATGTGAAACGTCGATTCTCCCGTTCTTTAGGGTTTCAAAGTCTTCGCCATGCCTCACGTACTATTAAAGGTATAGAGACTGTTCATGCTATATACAAACAAAAACGAAGTCTTCAACTAAACTTCGTTTTTTCGACGTATAGCACATTACATGAATTATTCATAGTTTCATAAAACTGGTCCACAATATTCCACATCTCTTTATGTCTTCGGAAACTTTGCAACAGAATCCTTCTTTAAATAGCAATCCCCATTAACTTGAAATTTAAATTATAAATCTTTTTTAGCATATATTTTCAGAGATATTAACATTGATATAAAACCAATAACAATTGAGATAAAACAAGGCATCCATATTAGGATAGTTGGTGAGAATGGAAAGCTACTTTTAAAATCAATATGACTTGATTGTAGCCCCCTTATAAGAGTAGGAGCAATAAAAGGTATTAAAAAAGCAGTTAAAAGTGATATGATTTTTGTTTTGTCATAACCAAATTTAAATTGAACAGGAAGTAGTACACCAAATAAAATACTTAAAGTTAAAAACGTTATTCCAAGAGCGCTAGCGCTAAGGTTTTCTATACCTGATGGTGCGATCACTGAAATAATTATACGGATAATAGATGCACAAATAAATATTACAAAAAGAAACAGGTACTTCGCCTTTACAAATGCGTTTCGTGTGTATGGAGTTGCACAAAGTAAAGTAGCCCCCTTGTACTGATCCTCAAATTTGGATACTGTTCCGAATAAAATATATTCCATCAAAATCACCGTTAAAAGAAAGGTAACAAGACCGCCATCATTTAGATGTAATTGTGAAGAAAGATAAATAGGAGCTATAGCAGCAAAAACGAGTAAGATTAGAAAATATTTTTTGACTAACAAAAAGTCTTTCATCACTAGGTTAATTAACATGGATATTCCCCCCAATATATGAAAGCATAATATCCTCAATAGTTGGTCTTTCTATTAATACATCAGGCATGAGTCGACCTACATCTTCTTTTTTATTAGTAATTCCCTCAAATCCGTAGTGAGTTTGATGCAAATTTAAAAAAAGTTTTTTTGTTTGTTCATTAATTAAGCGGTTGTCGCCCTTTACCAATGCATGTGTGTCTATTAAAACATCTTTTTCATCATTTACTAAAACTTTTCCATCATCAATTAAAATAATCATATCAGCAATTTTATCTAAATCAGATGTAATATGAGTGGAAAAAAATACGCTTTTCCCCGGCTCTTTCATGAAATCAAGGAGAATATCCATTAATTCACTCCGTACTAATGGATCCAGGCCACTTGTTGGTTCATCCATTATTAATAGATCTGCATGATGAGATAGGGCTAATGCAACTGCAAATTTCATTCGCATTCCTTTGGATAGAGTAGAGATTTTTTGTTCTAGATTTAAGTTAAACTTTTTAATATAATTTTGGAAAACGGGTTCATCCCATTCAGTGTAGGATGGAGCAATAACATTTTTCATTTCCTTTACTGTTAATTCATCATAAAAATAGCCCTCGTCTAACACAATACCAATTTTGTTTTTGGACTTTCTTTCATGCTTATCCATATCTTTTCCTAGAAAATTAATTTTCCCAGAATCTTTTAAAATGAGACCCAAAATCGCTTTAATTGTAGTGGTCTTTCCAGAACCATTTGTACCGATAAATCCTGTTATACAGTCTGTGTTAAGTGAAAAGGTAACATCTTTTAACGAAAAATTCCCGTAAGATTTATTTAAATTATTTACTTCTAACACAACATTCATTTTTCATTCTCCTCCTCTAAAATTAAATCTAAAATCGAATGGAGATCATCTGCATGAATGCCTATACTACGAGCCATTTGACAAACTTCAGCAAGTTTGACTTCTACCATCCGGCGTTTTGATTCCATTAACAATTCTAAATTTGTAGGAGCTACATAGGTTCCTTTACCAACCCTTGTAATAATAAAGCCTTCTGTTTCTAGTTCTGCATAGACCCTTTTTGTTGTAAGTACACTTACATGTAAGTCATTGGCTAGTGCGCGAATTGATGGTAATTGTTCACCTTCTTTTATTTCATTGTTAAATATTGATTCTTTAATTTGCTCCTTTATCTGTTGATATAAAGGCAGACTTGATACATTACTTAAGATTATTTTCATTAAACAACCTCTCTATCAATAGGTGTTATGGTGAATGATACACAGCATATACACCATACACGGTTAATATTATAAATTATAAAAAGTGTATTAACAAGATATATTGCTATTAAATCACTTGAAAGTTAATTTGAATAACTTTTCATGAATAAAATTTTTTAATTGTTTTTAGAAAACGGAGAGAGTTATACTTTAGTTGCACTACACAATAATGTTTAATTTAAGTGTTAAATTCACTGGAATTATATTAATTATTATCCCAATATATTTTATAACGTCTAAACATCCATCTAAAATGATATCCGGAAGTACTACTAAAGGAATAGCGGTTTTTCCATCATGTAAACTAGCGGAAGACATAAGCGATGGAATTTTATCGACAGGTATATTACGTAGGTATTCTGCTATTTTATTTCTTACTGTTGATGCTATAAATGTTGATTCAGATGATGCTCATAGGGTCACTGTTGAGATGTTTGATTAGTCATCTGGTTCTCCGGTATTTTTACCATTAGTAGATCCCTCAACGCAAACATTGGCACCTAATCAATATGTTACTTTTCGTTCAGCAGCTCTTCCTTCAGGAGTTTTTGCTTATGAAGTAAGAATAACTCATCCGAATAATAGAGATATTGTTACTAATGTTTTTGGTCTTAGTACAATGGTATTCAATCCACAAGAAGGAAAGAATGTTTTATAATATGATTTAGCAAATTTGATTAATTTAATGCGATAAAATTTGGTGAAAAATAATGAAATTTTAAGAACAATAAGGTACACTAGTCAATGATTTTAGTTTAAGATTGATAGAGGTTGATATATACGGAGGAAAGATTGATGAACAACGATACAATAAATGAATTAGTTGAAGAAGTTGATAAAAAAAAGGTGAAATCAAGCAAACGTTTTACAAATTGGAAACTTATCGCAGCGGGTGGCGGTATCATTGCACTTCTCATTGGTGGAATGAGTTATTATCAGGCAACCCACTTTAATTCAAATGTTACAATTAATGATACAAAAGTTGATGGTTTGACCGCTAATCAGGCACTACAGAAATTAAAAATATCTGGACTAGAAAACAAAGTCTATGTTGGTCAACAACAAATTTTAGATGAAAAAGATACGCAAACGGAACTTACGGAAAAAGATTTGCCTCAAGTTAAGAAACTATTAAAAAGCCAGTGGACATTTTTCCCTTCCTCAAAGGAAACAAATTATTCACTGCTACCGGAAAAGGCGAATCAATATCGTAGCGAAACGATGAAAAAGCTTCTAGAAGAAAAGCTCGTTTCTATGAATAAAGAGTTAAGAGCACCTCAAGATGCTATGGCGAAACTCGAACAAGGAAAAATTATTATCTCCAAAAGCGTTGACGGAAACCAGTATGACGTTACTAACCTATTGAAAGATTACGACAAGCAGAAGTATAAAAGCGAAATTCATCTAAAGCCTGCATACTTACAGCCTATTAAAGAAGACAATCCGATTGTCAAAAAAGAGGAGGAAGCACTACAGGAGCTTCTTCAACAGTCCGTTGATTATAAGGTACAGAATGAAGTTTATCCTTTAAAAGCGAAAGATTTAATTCAAAATGCCTCTATGTCAAAGGAGATGAAGGTTACAATTGATGCGAGCGACATTACGAATAAGATTGCTGAAATTAATAATGCAAAATCAACATTGAATAAAGACTTCACATTTAAAACCCATTCTGGTTCGGTCATATCAGTAAAAGGACAAGGCTATGGATGGGCACTAGATGTTGAAAAAGAAACAAAGCAAGTCCAACAAGCTTTTGAAAAAGGCGAAAAATTGCTTTCTGCGTCTAGTATTCACGGAAATGGTTGGAATAATGAAGGCATCGGTTATGAAACAATATCGAATAATGGTATCGGAGACACGTATGCGGAAGTTTCAATTGCAGAGCAAAAAATTTGGATTTACAAAGATGGAAAATTAGCAGTCACAACAAATGTTGTAACTGGTAAACATAGCACGAGTGAAGATACATCACCGGGTGTGTGGTACATCCTTTATAAACGATCACCGTACACACTCAAAGGCAGCGCAGTAGGTAAAACTGATTATTCGGTTAAGGTAGATTACTGGGCTCCGTTCACAAATAGCGGCCAAGGGTTCCACGATGCCAGCTGGCGAACAAACTGGGCAAATAATGCTTATTTAACGAGGGGATCGGGCGGATGTGTTAACCTTCCTCCTAGTATTGCAAAAAACGTGTATGATAATTTAAGCACTTATGAACCAGTTATCGTGTACTAGTAAATAGCAATCTAGCATGAAACGGTGTATGTATTAAGGGCTTAAATTTATAAAAAGAAGCAGGAAATTGCGAATAATTTCCTGCTTCTTTTTTATTATTTATGCTATTCACTTCTCGTGTGTAGGATGGAAAAACAGTTATAGGGGGACATCGGCATGCCCATCAACCTAAGATTATAAAAGTTTAATTTCACGTGAGGTTTTTTCTCTTTTCTAGAGATCCAGTGTAAATTATTTAAAGATTTGCATACAAAATAAACCTTATCGGGTTTTATTTTTTGAATTACGATACATGATTGTGCAACATAGGAAAGTTGTATACGATTTCTAAGGTATCAAATACTATTTAACTTTGATTTTTGATTAATTCTTATTTTTCCTATAATATATGGACCAATTGTTAACTTGTTAAAAAAATATACTACAGGAATTGGTGATAGTATACCAATAAAAAAATCAATAAATAATGAGCCGAAAAGAGTTTGAAACTGAAGTATTTTTGCTAATATCATATTGGATATAGTTCTATGAAAAAAAGGATGTAGCTAGTAAATTCTTATGGCTTGTCCACCCTTAAGTTGATGGGCATATATAGTGATCCCAAGTAGACAAAATATAATTTTGATATTAATATATGAAAAATTTGTGAATATTAATTGTAAAACTTGTTTATAAAATTCTTTTCTTGTTTAAAACTGTATATTTTGAATGTGTTTATTATATGTTTTGTATAAAAATACATTCAAAATATACTAGATATTAGTCTGAAATACTAGTTTTCTACTTTTTTTGCATAATGTTGTGACAAAAAATATCATAATATTATGCAAAAAGTAGAAAGAGGTAGATTATATAATAATTGGTTGTTTTAACTATTAAAATCTAAGCATTAAAGATGTTTATGGAGTATCATTTAAGTTTTGGAAAACCTTTGCTAATGGATTTTGAATTGTATTGAAGTTTAAGTGATAAATGCCTCTTTTTAGTTTATCGAATGTAACAAAAATTACGATATCCTTGGGTTTGTAATTAAATCTTATTCCCCAAAAAAAATTTATCATACAAAGGTGAATAGATTAATAGACCCAATTGTTAATCACGAGGGGTGTATATTTTAAAGTAAAGGCTATTTACAAGTTTATAAAACACAGATATAAACTAATATTAAATACTAGGAGATGGGAACATTGAAGAAAAAATTATTACAGGATTCACTTACATCAACTGAAAACACGAGTAAATCTAAAACACAAAAAAAATGGTTAAAGATTGCCCCTATAGTTATGTGTGGTATGATGGGAACTATGTTTTTGGGAGGAACTAGTGCGTCTGCGCATGGATATATTGAAAATAGCCGTGCACACTATGGGAAACTTGAAGGACTTAATTGGCACGATGCTACTGTTAAATATGGAGATGCGGCAGATACACCACAAGGTGTAGAAGGTTATGATGGATTTCCAATGAAAGGTCCGGTAGACGGTAAGATTGCAAGTGGCGGTCTTATAGGTTATGCACCATTAGATGTACAAAATCCATTCCAATGGAAAAAAGTAGATATAAAAAGTGGTAACAATACGTTTGTTTGGAAATATACTGCGGAACATGAGACAGCAAGTTGGAGTTACTATATCACGAAAAAAGGCTGGGATCCAACTAAACCTTTAACTCGTGATATGCTAGAGCTTATTGGAACAATTGATGGAGAAAAAAAATATCCGAGAGATCATCCAAACGGCTATGCCCACAATATTAATGTGCCGGCAGATAGAGAGGGCTATCATGTCATTTTAGGAGTATGGGATATTTCTAATACAGACAAGTCTTTTTATCAAGTAATGGATGTGAATGTTAAAAACGATGGTGGAGAAGTTGATACAGAGGCACCAACAGTTCCAACAGACTTACAAGCAGAAGCTGAAACAACAAAAATAAATCTAAAGTGGACGGCTTCGACAGATAATGTGGGTGTGAGTCACTATAATGTGTATCGTGATGGTGAGAAATTAGCACCTGTGACGGGGATAGAGTTAGAAGATATGAATTTGAAAGCAGATACGGAATATGTATATGAAGTGTCAGCTGTGGATAGAGCAGGTAATGAGTCTGAGAAAAGTGCACCACTTACTGTAAAAACAAAGAAAGCACCAGAAGTTGATACAGAAGCACCAACGGCACCGACAGGTTTACACTCTATGGGGCAAACAGCAACTACAGTTGATTTAATGTGGACGGCTTCGACAGATAATGTTGGAGTTGATCATTATGAAATTTACCGTGATGGCAAGCGTGTTCACGCAAAAGTTTTTGCTACAGAGATCAAGGATAGTGGTCTACAACCTAATACTACGTATACATATACAGTGAAGGCAGTAGATGCTGCTGGAAATGTGTCCAAAGCTAGTAATACGTTGAACGTGAAGACAAAAGAAGGATCACCAGAGGGGACAACAACTTGGGATACAAACGAGGTGTATAACATAGGAGATCGTATTATGTTTAATGGAAATGAATATGAAGCGAAGTATTGGACAAAAGGGGACCGACCAGATATTTCAGATGCATGGAAATTATTAGGTGATGAGGCCGTTGAATGGAACGAACAGAAGCCGTATCAAGGTGGAGAAAAAGTTAAATATCAAGGTGTAACATATAAAGCAAAATGGTGGACACAAGGTGATATTCCCGGACAAGCTAGTGTGTGGGAAAAGATTCAATAAGTGATATTGCCTTTCGCTAAAGCATAATCTGAAACAAGTAACAAACAAACCCTTGTAATGAGAATACGTATGTTACTTATTTTAGTAGTTCTGCTGCAAAATTAAACGATGTTGGAGAATTACAACTACATTCTATGTAACTATTGGTGATTGTTGTAATTCATTGTACGTCGAAAAAACAGAAGTCTAGTTTAAGACTTCTGTTTTGTTTGTATAAAGCATGAAAGTTTTCAATTCAGCAATTGCTATTAGAGGAGCTGGATTCATATCTACTGTGATAACACAGGTTTTTGAAACGTGAAAAGCCGATAAGTTCTTTTGCATCTGTATGATCCTTTATTTTGCTTAAATGAAAATCAATGGAATGAACAACGAAACCTAGAGGACTTTCATCCCAGGAATTTCTTTAGATAAAAATACCCCAAAACAATACTCAATTTTTACAAGAATATTGTTTTAGAGCTATCGCACCTACAAGCTAATTATGAAAGGAACAAAAATGACAAAAAAATATATAATGCTAAACATACTACCGATGCTGTTACTTTTCTTTTCACCTTATTGGGTTTTAGCTCATGTGAAATGGTTCACTACAGTTGTACCAGAGAAAAAAATTTTAGAAGATATAATCAATCCGTTGTTTCTTATAGTCGCATTATTTACGGCTATTATATTGGCTATGTTACCTTTTATTTTATCTAAAATGCATGAATGGAAATGGTCACAACGAATTGAATGTAGATTGAAATCCTACGATACATATACCACATATATTTTGAAATATGGAACTGCAATAGCTTTTATGATTCAAATATTATCAGGAACTATCTTTGTACCTGAGTTTCGTATTCAAGCAGAAATATTAACTTGGATAATAGTATTAGGTATTATTATTCCACTAATTATTCCACATAACATTAGTACTACAATTGGGGCTTTGGGAATATTAATTTTGTATATATGGCTTACGTTAGAAACAAATTTTTTACGTACGATTGATTATATATTTTACGTAGCTATTGCCTTCGCACTAATTTTGAATTATATGAAATTAAAAAAATATAGCATACCAATACTGTATTTTTTCACAGGTTTTTCACTTATCTGGGTGGCCATGGAAAAATTAGTTTATCCATCTATGGCCGTAGATGTAGTAATGAAACACAATGTTCCTACATTTGGTTTTCCACCCGACGTTTTTATTGTACTTTGTGCTTTTATTGAATTTGCAATTGGATATTTATTGATAGTAGGGATATTAAATCGCACACTTGCTGTAATAGTAACCACTATTTTTATGCTAACAACACTTATATTTGGCGTTACAGAAATTATTGGTCATTTTATGCTACATATTTTATTAATTATATTTTTAATTGAGGGGGCCACAGATTATTCAATGCCCATTAAAATGCATGAAAAAAGAAGAGCACAGTCATTCTGTTTATTTTTAAATTTTTTCTTTGTATTATTTACAATACTAACTTCATATTATATATCTACAAGTTAAATGCCTTAGGTTAACAGCGATTCTGGTGCCTTATCTAATTTTTTCTAGATTGTAATTGGGTTTAAGAAGCTTTGCAACAGAAGCGCCACAACATAGTAGAATGCCAGATATAGAAATACCTAATCTATGTTTTTAAGCGAGGTTAAATATTTGTAATAGAATCTGATTTTATTTTTCTATAAAAGAATTTTTCAAGAAGTGAATCAAAATTGGTTGACAAATATCAAATTCCAGTTTGAATTTTGAAGTAATTCAATAATCTTTGTTAGGTGAGGCTCCTGTATAGAGAAACGCTGCTGCCCAAAAATGTGGAGAGATGCCAATGGGTCAACAGGAACGGTCGGATTAAGGCCCTTCGGTTACAAAACCTATGCTAACAGTGCTAAAACTCAACGAGAGAGTGGTAGACGATTTGATAGAAAAGCAACTCTGAGATTTTGACAGGGATGTCTTAATAATCATTTATTTGTATCGTAAAAAAACTTTACTCCTTTTTGAGGCCACTGAAAAAGTCCGCTTCATAAGAACAAGGAATCCATCACTTACTATATACAGGTGATGGATTCCTTGTTTTCTCAACATATTGATAAAATGTGTGTTGTTTTTTTAAAGAAATTAATTTTTCAGTACCCTACTCCTTTTTGAGTAAGGTTTTTTTGTTTAACGTTATTTGCTTTTATCTTGTTAATATTCAAAAAGGAGGTAGTTCCAAATAATAAATTGATGCAAGTGTAACTACTAGTACACTGATAAAATTTAAGGAAGATAAAATAACGAAAATCCACTCATGAAACTCAAGGGTCTCCCTTATAAATTTGAGGAGGAGTTAACATGAAGAAATTATTAAAGGAATTACTTGTGACCAAAAACAATTTGGTTACAGAGAAATTTTTACTTCACCCGTCGTATGATGTTGCGCAAGAAGTTAAACAGTTTTCATTTGAAAATTAAGTTATATTGCTAGAGAAGATCCCTGTTTTAAAAAATTCTAAAACTTTCCGGTATATGGGTACAGAAGAAACATATAACATCTTAATTCGCTTATCAGCAGATAAAGCTAAACTATTACTAAATTCATATTCCATTGATGAATTAGTAAAGCTACTTCTGGCAATTCATCCGGAACAACAATCCAAATTAATGGCGTATCTAAATAAAGTTTCACTTTATTATGTTGTTTTACGATGTATTTTGGGAGGTGGAAAATGGACAAGGGGATGATGAAAGGAAGTATTGATATACTTGTGCTCTCTATAATTTCTCACCATGATACTTACGGTTATGAAATTCTACTAAAACTAACTGAAATATGGTCAAAAATCTGTACCAAAACTCATTATCAAAAATAAAGTCCCATATCAAGTGCAAAATATGGTTTATGGAACCTTCTTAACGTACGGTGAAATCAAGTTTGTTGTCTTAAAAATTCCTTAGCGTATGAAATCGCGTTTTGTTGGCGGATCCCCATGCCTATCAAGCTAGTATTTTGCATTGTCCCCAAAACGAGAAATGTAAAGTGACAATATAGTAATTTAAATTTAAGTAATAGTTTATAATCATTTCAGATGAAAAAAAAATCATGAACAATCTTTTTTTATGAAAGTATTTCAAGAATCATGTGAAAGTGTTTACATAGGTTTTTTCCATTGTTACCATTGCATTAGCTTAGTAATAAGGAGGGGAAATTTATGACAAAAAGTATTGTTGCTGTAACAGCATGTGCTGCTGGAATTGCTCATACATATATGGCAGCTGAATCAATTGAAAAAGCAGCTAAGAAAATGGGTTATCAAGTTAAAGTGGAAACTAATGGAGCAATTGGAGCTGAAAACGTATTAACAAATGAAGATATTGAAAATGCTGATTTAGTATTAATTGCTGCGGATATTAAAATTGATCCCATTCGTTTTGCAGGAAAGCGATTATATGTGACTAAATCTATTCCTGCAATTGAAGATGCTGAAGAATTAATTAAACGTGCTTGTAACGAAGCTGAAGTATTTGCTCAAAAAGGTTCTAAAGTAGGGAAAATACAAATTGGGAATGACAAAGAAAAAGTTAACTTTTTTACACATATTATGAGCGGGATTTCTTATATGGTTCCAATGGTTATAGCAGCGGGTTTAATATTAACCATCGCAAATTTATATGCGTTTCAACGAGATGATTTAGGGAGAATTGTAAACTGGGGGTTTGATACAAAAACAGAAATAGGTCTTTTGATGTCTCACTTGTTTCAGGTAGGACAAGTTGGATTTAAACTAATGATACCACTGTTTGCTGGGTTTGTGGCTAATTCAATTGCTGATAAACCGGCTATTGCTCCGGCTATGATTGGAGCATATATTGCCAATGATGCTGAATTACTTGGGGCTGATGCTGGTGGCGGGTTTATCTCAGCTATTGTGGTGGCATTTATTGTAGGGTATTTTGTGAAATTATTGAAAAAAATTAAATGGCCAAAAATTTTAATGCCAATTGTTCCAATTATGATAATTCCTTTTATAGCCACTTTGGTAATTTCATTAATTGTATTCTATATAATAGGTCAACCAATTGCTGCTGGAATGGATGCTATGTACAACGGATTGACTTGGTTGAATGATACATATAGTAGTGCGCCTATTATTATTGGTGCTATCTGTGGTGCTATGATTGGTTTTGATTTGGGAGGACCTGTGAATAAAACAGCTTTAGTTTTTGGAACAGCGATTTTCACAGATACTTTAGCGAAATATGGAATTGATGGGGCGAATTTTGTTCCTGGAACAGCTACTCAGGCAGCTATTTCGGTAGCTCCATTGGGAGTTTGGTTAGCTACTCGTTTGTTTAAAAAGAAATTTTCAAAGGACGAAAAAATTGCAGCTAGTGCAGCCTTTGGGATGGGTATGGTTGGTGTAACAGAAGGTGCGATTCCGTTTGTAGCAGCTGACCCAGTTCGTATGATTACAGCTAACATCGCGGGATCAGCTGTGGCTGGTGGACTCGTTGCTGCTGCAGGATGTAAGTTTTATGGAGGGATTGGTTCTCCTTTAGGAACTTTTATTGGTTACATTGAACAACCTATTCCATTTATTACATGGATTGTATGTGTATTAGCTGGAATAGTTGTTACCGCTTCAATTATTGGATTTACTAGAAGAAATGTTGAAAGTGAAATTACTGAAGAAATGGAAGGTGTTTTAAATGAACAAAGAAGTATTTAACAAAAAACATATTATTTTTGATACAGAAGCAAAAACTCAACAAGAAGCGTTCAAAACAATTGCTAAGGTTGCATTTGAAGCAGGATATGTAGCTTCGTCAGAGGAGTTTTATGAAGGATTAGTTCAGCGAGAAAGTGAAACAACTACTGGTTTTAAAGATGGAATTGCAATCCCTCATAGCAAACATTTAACGGTTCAAAAACCTGGTATGTTTTTAGTTAAATTTAGCAATTCGATTAACTGGAATGCATTAGACAATAAACCAGTTAAAGTAGCTTTTGCTTTAACAATTCCTGAAGCAGGAGCAAAAGAACATTTGAAATTATTGAGTTCCATCGCAAGAAAACTAATTGATGATGAATTCAGAAATGGAGTTTGTGAGGAAAATGACCCTGTGAAATTGACAGAAATTATTGAACAAATTCAATTTTAACGAGTAAATGAGGACTTAGCTTATTATAAGAGAGGTCCCTTGGATTAGAGGTGTAAGTATGAAAAAAGTTCATGTAGTTCAACATACACATTGGGATTTTGAATGGTATTTTACTGCTAATGAATCTTTTGTACAGTTAGCTTATCATATGGATGAAGTTTTTAGAGCTTTAGAAGATGGCATATTAGATTTTTATTTATTAGACGGTCAAATGAGCATTGTGGATGATTATTTAACAAGTTTTCCAGAACAAAAAGATCGTTTTGTTTCCTTGGTTAAAGCTAAAAAACTATACATAGGTCCTTGGTATACTCAAACTGATGAATTGATTGTCAGTGGGGAATCGATTATTCGCAATCTATCGTTAGGAATGAACTTAGCAAATGAACTCGGAGGAACGATGAAAATTGGTTATCTGCCAGATTCTTTTGGACAAGGAAAAGACATGCCTAAGATTTATAACGGAATGGGAATTAATAAAACAGTTTTTTGGCGTGGTTTACCTAATGAATTGACAGAGCAAAGAGAGTTTATCTGGAAGAGTGAAGATGGTTCAGAAGTAACTGCGTTGAATATTAAAAACGGTTACTTTGTAGGTGTGGGATTAATATATTCAGATGATGCAGAAGGTTTAGTTGCGACTATTGATAAAGACTGTAAGCTGATGGATATTGCACTCCCTGTTGGAGGAGACCAGCGCTATGTTGATTTTAATTTAAAAGACCGAATTAAACATTATAATCATGCTTTAAGTAATCTGAATTATGTTTTAGTGGAAAGTACGTACCCAGCGTTGATGGAGGAATTAGAGAAAGAAAAAGAAAATTTACCTCGTGTTCAAGGGGAATTCATTTCAAGTTCAGTGTCTAAAATCCATCGGTCTATTTACTCCTCTAGATATGATCATAAATATCTTAATGATCAAGTAGAGCGACGAATGATTTATGAGTTAGAACCTTTAATGACAATGGCAATGAAAATGGGAATTACGTATAAAAAGGGTTTAATAGATCGTATTTGGAAACTATTAGTTAAAAATCATGCTCATGATAGCGCAGGCGGTTGTAATAGTGATGCAACCAATCAAATTATTAATGAACGTTTTAGAGAAGCAGATCAATTGTCATATTCAGCTATTGATTATTTGACTAGAAAAATAGCTGAATCTTGCGAAAATATCGAGGAAAATGCCATTTTATTTTTCAATACTTTACCTAAAACATATAAAAGGGTAGTTGATTTTGAAGTATCAACGAATTTTAAACATTTTAAAATACTTCAAGATAATTCGGAATTACCTTTACAATTAAATCATACAGAAAAACAATATAAGGGTTCGATTCGTCGTGATGAAACAACTTATAATCCAGAAAATTATTACTATGTTCATACTGCAAGTGTAGAGATAGAGTTGCCAGGATTTAGTTTTATTACATGTAAAATTGAAAAAGAGAAAGAATCAAATCAATGTACGATTACTAGATTACAAGACGGTCAAAAGATTTCGAATGAATATTATTCATTCGAAATTGTAAACGGAAAATGTGAATTAATAGATAAGGTCACAGACAGGAAGCATGCAGATGTATTGTGGATAGAAAATAGTGGAGATGAAGGAGACACTTATGATTATTCTCCGCCTTATCAAGATGATTGTTATCCGCTAAACTTTTCTGGCGCATCTATTGATAAAATTAGTGGTCCATTAGCAGAGGTTTTACTGGTTGAAGGAACTTGGCTAGTCGCAAAAGATTTAGAAGAAAGATATAAAAAGAAACGAAGTCAAAAAATTCCCTATCAATTAGAAATAAAGTTAGCAAAAGGTAGTAAGCAGATCGAGTTGAATTTCAAAATTCAAAATAGAGCCAAGGATCATCGTATGCGGCTAATTCTTAATACGGATGTGGAAGCAAAGCATTCGTATGCAGACACACTTTTTGGAATTGTAGAGCGCCCAGTTATTGATCCTCATATTAATGACTGGCAAGAGCTTGGATGGCGAGAAGAACCAACAGCTATTTATCCAATGATTCATTATGTTAACACACATAATACGAATTCTAGTTGGACAGTATTTAGCAAAGGAATGAAAGAGTATGAATTTGTAGGTGAAAAGTATCAATGCATAGCTCTAACTATGTATCGAAGTGTTGGATATTTAGGTCGTCCAGATTTGTTGAGAAGACCAGGGGCAGCTTCGGGAAATGAGTTCCGTTATGTTCCAACTCCAGAAAGCCAACTTCAACAGACACTACATATTAAAGTAGCTATTCAGTTAGACAAAGTCTATCAACCAGCGTTAATAATGGAAGATTTTCAAAAATATGCAGTGTCCATTCCATTTTATCAAATCCAGGAGTTAAATCAATTTACAACAACGTTGAAATACTTTGTTTCGAACCCATTACCATATAAGATTAAGAATTTAATTCCATTTCATTTTGATAGTAAAAAATTAGTTTTCAGTAGCTTAAAAGCAACAGAAGATCTCAAGGGTATGACATTAAGAGTTTACAATCCAAGTTTAACTGAAGTAGTTAATGATGAAAAGCTGATTCTAAATGAACTTGCTACTATTGCCTTTTTAACATTAAAAGATGAAGTGGTGAGTCCCTTAGAAGAACAACAAATTGTTGATTTAGGTTCGTTTAAACCAGGTGAGATTAAAACAATTGGAATTTTTCCTACAAAGAAATAAGGTGTGCTACGATTAGGATATAACTAATTTTGGTGGTGCTTATTTTGAACGATAATATATTTTTATTAATTGAATCGCAGCGAATGGAGTTTACTGCAGTAGAACAAGTAATTGCAAATTATTTCTTATCGAAGCAACCAGCGCTTAGTATTGATGAGCTAGCTAAAAAAATAGCAGTTTCGCCTTCTTCTATTACTCGATTTAGTAAAAAATTAAATCTCAATAATTATAAAGAGTTAATTTTTCTTTATACCCTTTCTCTCGGACAAGGAGAAGCAATTACACCAGTTTCTTCTAGTGTAACAGCGAGTTATCATGCTTTAGCAACAAAAAGTGATTCCTCTTATCGAGGCGAGGCTATTGAATTTTTTTGTAAATCAATTCATGAAGTGAAATTAATACAATTTTGGGGAATGGGATTTAATTCGTATGCAGGTTTAGATTTTCAGTTTAAATTTACTCGATTTGGTAAATTTGTTCATGTGATAAGTGATCAACACTCTATTTTGATGTCTGCTCACTTTATAGACAATCAAGATTTGATTATTGTTTCTTCTAGACGTGGAGAAAATCCTGAATTATTTGAAGCAATAAAAATAGCGAAAGAAAAAGGTGCAACAATTTTGCTTATAACAGCTAATGCTGAATCACCAATTATTAATTTTACTAATGAAGTACTGTTGGCTGCTTCTCTAACAAAAGAACAGTCTCTAGGAAATATCTCCCCACAAATCCCCATTTTGATTCAGCTAGATATGATTTATACGCAATACTTGAATATGTATCAATCAGCTGTCCATAAGTGGGTAAAATCAGAATACATTTTAACGGATAAAAAAGAAAGAAGGCGTTACACATGACATTGATTTTTCCAAAAGGGTTTTTGTGGGGAGCAGCAGCCTCTGCTCCTCAGACTGAAGGAACTTATAAAAGGGATGGAAGAGCAGATACAACTTGGGATTATTGGTTTAAAAAAGAACCCGAAAAATTCTTTGATAGAATTGGTCCACAGTACACATCAGATGTTTATTCTCAGTACCGAGAAGACATTCAGAGAATGAAACAAATTCATATGAATTCATATAGGACATCTATCTCATGGGCACGACTTCTACCTGATGGAAAAAATGTAAATCTAGTCGGTAAAGCATTCTACGATCAGATGATTGATGAGATGCTAGCCAATGAGATTGAACCTATTATGAACTTGTATCATTTTGATACGCCTATGCTCATGCAGAATAAAGGTGGATTTGAAAATCGTGAAGTAGTAGAAGAGTATGTTTACTTTGCTGAAACGTGTTTTGAATTGTTTGGTAATCGCGTGAAAAAATGGGTCACGTTTAATGAACCAATAGTTAGTGTAGAATGTGGTTATCTGTATCAATATCATTATCCTTGTATTGTTGATTTTAAACGTGCAGTTCAAGTCGCTTATCACATGGCTTTAGCGAATGCTCTTGCAGTAGAGAAGTACCATAAATTTCAAGATGGCCAAATTGGAATTATTCTTAATTTATCGCCATCTTATCCAAGAAGTGAAGAAGATAAAGAAGATGTGGCAGCAGCCAAACTAGCGGATTTATTATTTAGTAAAAGTTTCCTTGATCCTGCAATAAAAGGAAGTTATCCAAAAGAATTAGTTGACTTTATTCGAGGTCAAGAATTAATGCCACGGTACGAAGAGTCCGATTTACAAAAGATTAAATCAAATACGATTGATTTTTTAGGAGTAAATTATTATCAACCAAGAAGAATAAAAAAACGTGAAAAACCAATTTTACCAAATGAACCATTAATGCCAGAGCACTTTTTTGAATCTTATGATTGGCCTGAAAAAGTAATCAATCCGCATAGAGGATGGGAAATTTATCCCCAGGGAATCTATGACATTGCAATGGATATTAAAGAAAATTATTTTAATATTCCTTGGTTCATTTCAGAAAATGGAATGGGTGTAGAAGGAGAGGAACAGTTTAGTGATAAAAATGGTGAAATTCAAGATGATTACCGAATTGAATTTTTGATTCATCATTTAACCATGTTGCATCGTGGCATTCAAGCTGGAAGTAATTGTTTTGGTTATCATATGTGGTGTTTTATTGATTGTTGGAGTTGGTTAAATAGCTATAAAAATAGATACGGATATTACCGTGTTGAACTAGATCAAAGGTATCGACGTTCATTAAAGAAAAGTGGTCGTTTTATGGCTGAGGTGATGAAAAACAATAGTCTTTCTAATGAGGATGAGAAAAGAGGGTAACAAGATGGGAGTATTAGCATTTGATATTGGAGGATCTGCAGTTAAATTTGGTATATGGGAAAATGAAAAACTAGGAGATGTTTCACAATTTAAAACCCCTTTATCATGGGAGGAGATGCAACAAAAATTAATAGAAATAGCAGAATCTTTCCAAAAATCGGGAAGGGTAATAGAAGGCATAGCCATCAGTGCACCTGGAGTTGTGGATAAAGAACGTGGACAAATCAATGGAATTAGTGCAGTTCCCTATATTCATAAAATTCCCGTTTTTAAAATGTTAACTAAAACGTTCCAACTTCCAGTATCAATTGAAAATGATGCTAATTGTGCAGCGTTAGCTGAATTATGGAAAGGTGCTGCCAAAGACTGTCAGAATGTGCTTTTTGTCGTCATTGGAACGGGTATAGGGGGAGCCGTAATTATAGATGGGAAATTACAAACTGGTGCTCACCTATATGGTGGAGAATTTGGCTTGATGGTATTAGATAATGATCAATCTTTTAGTACACTGGGAACAGCAGTGAATATGGCAAAACGTTATTCTCTTTCTAAGGGAAAACCAGAAGATTTTTATTCAGGTGAAGAAGTGTTTCGACTTGCTGATACAGGAGATACGGTTGCTAAAGAACATGTTTCTGATTTGTATCATTACTTAGCATTAGGAATCTATAATTTACAATATACATTTGATCCCGAAAAAATCATTTTAGGTGGGGGTGTATCTAGTAAAGAAGATTTAATTTCAGAAATCAATAAGCGACTACAGATACGACTAGAAAAAAATCAATTAAAAGACTTTTTTCCTGTAATTGTACCATGCGAGTATAAAAATAATGCCAATTTAATTGGTGCAGTAGCTAACTTTATGAACGAAAGGGCTCTGGTGCAAAGTTTTCTAAACTAAGCTACACTTTCAATCTATATACTTTAAAAGAGGCAGCTACATATTTACAGAAATCAAAAACATATGTATTAAACATGGAAAAAGAAGGGGAAGCGAAGAGAAAACCTCTATCATATAGATGATTTAAAAGAAGTATGGATAATGTGAATAAGGAAAGCCAAAGGATGTATGATCATATCCCATTGTATATCTATTGTTTGACTTCGTTACATTGGATTTCTTTCTTCTAAAAAATCAATTATTATCAATAGAGTATACTTCTATTGATAATAATTTGTCTCCTTGATAATAAAGGGTTCGCAGGCTATCAATAGCACTTATCAAAACTAAAGAGAAAAAAGGTGAAAAAATGATATATGGATATGCTCGTGTCAGTGTACACGAGCAAAATTTAGATACACAAATTGGGCAACTTCTAAAATATGGAGTTTATAAGATTAAAATAAAAAAACTTAATTATTTTCATATCAATCTATGTTACTTAGCACATAAAAAAGCATCATATTTCAAATCCAAAAAAGACGATTCTTTTCTTTAATTATAGAAAAGAATCGTCTTTTTTTATGTAAAAATATTCCTTAACGTACAATTTTCTTTTTTTGGTCGTGTGATCCCTAATACCTGACTTATTTCTAAAAATTATGGTTGAGCGTTAGTAACCCATAGAAGTACGATTAGAAGGTATAAGACTAATACTCCGCCAACGCCAAATGCTAAAATTTTAAAAGGTAATTTGTGTAGTTCTTTTCCTCTGCCTGCAATAGTTAAAATAACAGCTAAAGCAAGAGAGATATATTGAACGTAAATTACAGCTGCTCCTAAGAAAGCTGTTAGACCTAAGAATCCAGCTACATATAAAAATAGCGTAAATATGCTAAAGAATATAGCTACTTGATTAATCCATTTCCCATTTATTGCGTGGTCCATTCCATTTATCACCTTTCTTGAAGGATACTCCCAATATATTTATTTTATCATAAAATTTCGAAAAGAGGGGCTGTCCCATTTATTAAGGATTTTTTTAATTTAGGTCTTGATAATGTACGATTTTCTTTTTTTGATATGGTGACCCCTATCAGGGGCAAAAACAAATAAGTATTATCCCTTTTGATATCTTTCTTAGGCATTTAATATTAAAACAATTTTGATTCCTCCATTTATTTTCTCCAGGTGTGGGATTAATTATTTGAAAACATTAAATATATTAATTTATCCAACAAATCGGAATTTACAAAATTATCTAATGTATGGTAATATATATAAAAAAATATCAAAAAAAGGAAAAGGAGGTATAAATATGGGTAGGTTATATGTAGAAGATTTGAATATAATTAGGCCTTTGCTTGATGGAGGTGAGAACCAAATTTCAAAAACATTTAATAGTGATGGTGCAACTACTGATTCATTAAAAAATAAAACATTAATTGAAAGACTTAATTCAATTAAACATTTAATAGGTGGGACGCCTTTATTTAAGTTAAAGAATGATACTGTAAATTTGTACACGAAACTTGAAAGCTTTAATTTGATGAATAATGTCAAAATGAGACCAGCATATTACATATTGAGAAAAGCAATAGAAAATGAGGAAATTGATAAAAACACTACAGTAATTGAGTCTTCTTCTGGCAACCTTGGTTTATCCTTGGCTTTAATTTGTAGTTCACTAGGCATTCAATTTATACCGGTTATTGATCCCAATATTAATCCAGTATACGAAAAATTATTGAATATACTCTCGCCAAGAGTTGAAAAAGTGTTTGAAAGAGATGATACTGGTGGTTTTCTAAAAAATCGTTTAGCAAAAGTAGATTCTTTAAGGAAAGAAATATCGAATTCTTTTTGGACAAATCAATATGGAAATCCAGATAATTTAGATGCTCATTACTTTGGATTAGGCGAAGAAATTAAGGAGTTAGGTATTAATTTTGATTATATATTTGTAGCAGTTAGCACGATGGGAACTATTTCTGGGATCTCAAAAAAAATAAAAGAATTTTCTCCTAATTGTAAAGTAGTCGCAGTTGATGTGAACGGTAGCAGTATTTTTGATTCTGAAACGCAAAAAAGAAATATTCCAGGGATTGGTTCAAGTATAAAACCAGAACTATTGAAGTATTCAAATATTGATTTAGTTAGACATGTTCAAGAAATTGATGGAATCATGGCTTGTTGGAAATTATTAAGATATGAAAACATCTTTGTAGGTGGGTCTTCGGGATGTGTCTATCAGGCCACATCAGAATATATTGCTTCGAATAAAGAGGACCTTCAAGGTAAAAACATTTTAATGGTATTTCCAGATGGAGGTTTTCCATATATAGATACAATTTTTGATGAAGAATGGATATTAACTAAATATGGGGAGGTAGCACCAGATGCTTTATCTAAATCAATTAGACATCGAGAATTGCAATATAACTTGGGAAAAATGTATTAGTACTATTGATGAAGCTGTTCATTACATAAGAGAAAATGATTTTTCCCAACCTATAAAGCCATATCTGTACTTTGACAATCCAAAAAATAGAATTATTGCTATGCCAGCACGTGTAGGAAATGATCAAGAAGGGATTGCAGGTATTAAGTGGATTGCTAGTTTTCCAGAAAACTTAGATAGAGGTATTTCTAGAGCAAATTCTTTAACAGTATTAAATGATACTGAAACAGGACAAGTACTAAGTATTATTAATACTTCAGAAATTAGCTCTATCCGCACTGCTAGTGTTACAGGATTAGTTATGAAAGATTACTTTGGAAAAAAAGATTTAACTGGATTAACCGGATTAATTATTGGATATGGACCAATTGGTCAACGTCACTTAAGTATGATCAGTGAGATGTTCAGTGAGCGTTTTGATAAGATATTGATTTATGACAAAAAGTACGTTGATAAAGAGAAAATACCAGAGAAAATTAAATCAAAAGTAACAGTAGTAAGTAACATTGAGGATAATTTTGACTTAAACGATATTGTAATAACTTGTACAACATCCTCCAGAGGATATATAAAATCAACTCCCAAAAAAGGTAGTCTTCACTTAAATGTTTCTTTAAGAGACTATGATACAAGTATGCAGAAATATTTTGATATTATAATTGTTGATCTCTGGGAGGAAGTCTGCAGAGCGAATACAGATATTGAATTAATGTCGATATCTAATGGATTATCTAAAGAAAATGTGATAGAAATCCCTAATATTAGATTCATAGATTATGATGATAAAACAGTTTTCTTTAATCCAATGGGAATGGCCAGTTTTGATATTAAAATAGGAGAATTGTACTATAAGTATGCTAAGAGAAATTTAATTGGGAAAGAGATGATCTGAGTATCGAAACAAATGCAATTCTGTTCTGTGATATTAGAAAAGTAAGTCAATCCCAGTTTTCATATGCATTATCTCTTCTACCTAAAAATGAACAGGAATATATTATGAAGTTCCATAGATTATCTGATAGGTATCGCTGCTTAATAGGAAAAATTATGATTAGATCTACAATAAGTAAGCAATTAGGACTTTCCTTTAACAAACTTAATTTTGCTTACAATGACTTTGGAAAACCATACTTAAAAAATGATCAAAATGTGCACTTTAATCTCTCACATTCTGGGAATTTCGTAGTAGCTTGTATAGATAAATTTAAGGTAGGGATTGATATAGAGAAAATTGATAACATCCCAATAGATGACATAATAAATATATTTTATCAAAATGAAATTAATTATATTAAAAATAAAGATGAGAATACAACGAATTTAGAAAGGTTTTTTCGTATCTGGACTTTAAAAGAGAGTTTTCTTAAATACTTAGGTAAGGGATTATCGTTTGGCTTAAAAGCTATAATGTTTAATATTACCGAATCAGGTGCTTGGCATAAGGTTGATTATAAAGTTCTAAAAAAAATAGGAAATGAAAAATGCTACTTTAATCAAATCAATCTTACAAATGATTATATTGTATCTGTTTGTCGAGAGTATGAAAGTCAAGAAAAGCTACAAGAATTTTATTTTAATGGAGAATGAGATGAAGAATAACTTTTTAGACAACTTTTTTTTGGAAATATTTAATTTAAATGAAGTGAAACCAGATGATGATTTCTTTGTATTAGGAGGAAGCTCATTATTATTGCCTCAATTAATTCATAATATATGGGTCAATACAGGTGTTCATCTTGAGGCTAAAGATATCTTTGCAACTAGGAGTATCAAAGAAATATCATCTTTAATAGAAGAAAAAATTAGAAATAAGGAAAGTGCGTATTTAACACTAAATCCTTCAATAAATCTTAATGCAGATATAAAGTACGTTAATATGTCTTATCCACAAAGACATATTTGGTTATCGGAAAAACTATCATCATTAGAAGATTCCTACAACGTTGGTTTTACATTTACAATTAAGGGCGATGTTGAAATTGATAGATTAAAAGAATCTATTACTCAAGTGATTATGGAAGAAGAAAATTATAATCTTATATTTTTAATGAAATCAGGGGAATTGGTTTGTGAAACAAAGGCTTTCACACCAGAGATTATCATTTACGAAAATGTAAAAGAAGTTGAACTTGAGGAACATTTACATACAAGTGTGAAAACAAAAAAGTTCTCTCTTGACGAAGGTCCACTTTTCGAAATAGAAATTCACAAACTCGTAGATGTAGAAGATACTATCAAAATTTTCTTTTTATTCCATCACATAATTATTGACCAGTACTCAGTTCCTCTTTTATGGAATGCAATATTTGAAACGTATAGCTCTCAAAATAGGTATCAAAAACCATCGAGCTTTAAAGAGTGTATTTTGAATTCTTCTGAAGCATTGTTATCGGGTGCGTTTGATCAGCAGAAGGAATATTGGCGTAGTCAGTTCATGAACCAAGATATCGAAAAATTAAATAAATTACAAGAGAAAAAAAAGAATAGTGGTTATTCACGAATAAAACGAGTTAGAAATAAGAAAGGTCCGAATCTTTTAAATGAAAACTTTGATAATAATACAGCATTTCTAACTATTTATTTAGAAAGTATGTCAAGTCATTTTTTCAAGGAAAATAGAAAAGAGGAATTTATTGTCGGTATTCCTTATGCGAATAGGCATGGAATAAATTCGGCGAATTGCCAAGGTTTTTTTGTGAATATTATACCATTTAAAGTAGAATTCCCATTCAATTTGAACTCTGATTCATTCCACTATATCAGACAGAAGAATGAAGTAACTTTCGAAAATCAAAATTATCCATTTGAATTCATATTGAATGAGATTGACTTTAAGACCGCATCCCAAAGACAAAACTTTATTGATAATGTTTTTGTATATGAAAAACAAATAGAGTTAAAGAAAGATGGGAGAAAGTTTAAAGAAGTTTCATATGAAGAACTAAACTACGCTACTCCAATGTTTCCATTGACTTTTTATTTGGTTGAAAATGAAGAACAGTATACGATTCATTTCGATTTTGATACTTCTTTTATAACACATGAAGATGCGACAGCTTTCCTGAGTGTTTTTGAAAATAATATTGATAAAGTAGAAGAGGGGAAAGGCCTATGAAAAATAAACATGGAGTTGGAATATCACATGCATCGTTTGGAGAAATTTTACAAGGAAGATTTCCTGATACCAAAAAAAGTTTCTTGGTTACACTTCCAGTTGATAAATATGCAAAGGCATTCTTTTACCCAGACTTAGAGCAAAATGACATCATAGTCTTTCCAGAGTATAAAAGTAAGGCTAAGAAAGCAGTAGATCTATTTAGAGAACATATTAATTCTTCAATTGGAGGAACTTTATATATAGAAAGTGAAATTCCAGAAGGAAAGGGGCTTTCCAGTTCTTCAGCTGATTTGGTAGCAAGTGTACGTGCTTTCGCAGATAGTTTTGATCTTACTCCCGATAATGAACTTCTAGGAAATATTATGGCAAAAATAGAACCATCAGATGGGGTGATGTTTGATTCAACAGTTGTTTACTATAACCTTGAAGGTGGATGTGGCCCCCATATTGAGAGTATTCCTGAATTTACAGTTATTGGAGTCGATGAAGGAGGTATTGTTGATACATTAGATTGTTATAAAAATGTAGAAAAGAGAAAGATTGCTACTCTTATAAGACAAGAAGAACTTTTAAGTGACTTGATTAGTGCTGCGAATAGAGGTAGCCTTCACGATGTAGGAAAAGTAAGTACAGAAAGTGCGCTAATTAACCAAGATATAATCTTTAAGAAAAGTCTAGAAGATTTACTAGTAATTAGGGATAGATATAATCTTCCGGGTGTGGTTACATCACATACTGGTACCTATATTGGTCTTATTATTGAACACAACTCAAATTATCCATATATTGTTAATAAAGTAACTGAATTATTAGTTGAAAAAAATTACGAGTTTACTATCTTTAAAACAATATCAAATTACAAAGAAAGAACCGATATAAGAGACTATGAAGAAGATCTTGTCCTTAAAGAACTATAGAAACTATGGATTATCTATTAGCTTGGGAAGGTTAGCAGCAAGGCTACTTACCCTTGCGATATATTGGTATGTTTTAGAGACAACTGAATCAGTTACAGCTTTGGCTGTAACTGGATTTGTTCAATCATTACCAGCTCTTTTCTCTATGGTTGTTTCTAAATTTGCTGATAAATATAATGCTAAAGTAATAATGATATTTAGTGAATTGCTAAGAGGAAGTATAACTATTTTAATCCTTCTAAATATATTTACATTAAATTCTATTGTGATAATTATTGGACTGAATATATTAATAGAGTTTGCTGAATTATTGCATACATCTTCTTCTACGAATATAATCCCCTCTATTGTAAATGAAAAGAAAATAGAACAGGGTGTAGGAACTTCAAATGCCATTATTTCTATATCTGGCCTCGTTGGTGTAGCTATTGGTGGAATAATTTATGAAAACTACGGTGCAATTTCATTATTTCTTGTAGCTACTATTCTTTTCGCCGGAGCAATAGTTTTTGGATTGAAGATTCAAATAGCTCGTTCTAAAGTTAAAGAGGATGCTGAAGATAATGGCATAAAGGAAATAAATGAAGAATCTGAAATAAGTCTTAGAAAAACAATTAAATACATATTTACGAATTCTTTATTATTACGAATTGTTTTGGTTGCTTTAATCGTTAACATTTCTTTCTCAGCTTTTGACATTGTACTTACAGTACATGTACATAACACATTGAATCAAGGAGCACAAATTTATGGCATAATGAGTGGCTCTTTAATGATGGGTATGATTGTTGGTTCAATATTAATAGGAGTAATTACTGAGAAGTTGGAATTCTCTGTTTCAAGTTTAGTATTAATAGGATTTGTTTCTTGTGGTATTTTCCTTGTTCTTTTAGGCGTAATAGATGTATGGATATTAGGAATTCTTTTTATTTTTGGAATTGGTTTTTTCATGGCAGTAATAGACAGTTCAATAGACTCATGGTTACTTAGAATAATTCCTGAAGAGGTTAGAGGGTCAGTACTAAATATGCTTACAGCACTTTTTTCAATTTCACTTCCGATAGGGAATGCATTATTTGGTTTCCTATTGAATAAGCTAAACAGTTCTGCATTGTTTGCCTTAATGGGGATAATTGTGATTATTGGCATAATTATTTTTCAAATAACTGGAATGAAGGAGAGCGTGACTAAGGAAATTCTTCTATCAGATACAGAAAAGCAAAATTAAATGAAATGTTCACAGAAAGGTGGAGGAATAATGGAAAATCAAGTTTTAAAAGATTTTAAAAGACTAGTGGATTGTAATAATTCTTACGAGGCATTGATAGACAAGGAAGGATCTTTAACCTATCAAAGATTTTATGAACTTTCTGAGAGCCTAGGGCGTTCAATAGTCTCTTTAAAGGAAGAGAATTCAATGATTGGTGTCTTTTTACCACACTCAGTTCACCAAGTAGCGCTGATGTATGGAATATTTTTATCTGGAAGTACTTATGTACCATTAGAAAAAGGTATGTCTCCAGAAAGATTAGAATATATCATAAATGATTCTAATTGTAATCTGATCATTTCTAATAAAACTCTAATTGAGCAATTACCTAATAAAATATCCAAAAAAGCAAGAGTCATTGATATTGAGACGTTGCTTAATAAAAATACGGCTGATTATAAACCTTTAAATGAAATTGAGATTTCAAATGAAACTCCTGCGTACTTGATTTATACTTCGGGATCTACTGGAAAACCAAAGGGTGTTCAGGTATCATATTCGAATTTAAGCAATTTAATAGTCGAAACAGAAAGGTATTTTGATCACTTAAGAAATGGAAAGTCTATATTAATGAATGCATTAAGTTTTGACTTTTCTATATGGGAAACTATTATTTCGATTTGTACAGGAAGTACCCTTTATATGATTGATGATGACACTCGGCTAGATCAATTTAAGTTAATAAACTTTATGAAGGAAAAAAGACTTACTTATTTACTTATTACGCCTTCACATTGTGGATCATTACTGAATACGGCTGATTTGTTTGAAGTAGATATTAAAAATACACTTAATATGATTATGTTAGGTGCCGAAAAACTTTCACCAAATATGGTAAATAGAGTGTATGACCATTTTGGAAAAGAAATTACTTTTTACAATGCTTATGGACCCACAGAGTGTACAGTCTGCTCATTTATAAAAGAGTTAAGTCCAGATGAAGTAGGGTTATACGAACGGCTAGGGAATGTTCCTATCGGAACTGAGTTTCAGGGACTAAAAGCTTCAATAAAGAACATTGATGAAAATTCACCTAATAGAGGATTAATGTATTTAAGTGGGAAAGGTGTATCAGAATTAGGTTACCTAGGACTACCTGAGCAAACAAATAAAGTTTTCTCGTATGGACTCGAGAAAAATGAATATAATACTGGCGATATTGTTGAAAAGATAGATGGCGATTTTTATTTTATAGAGAGAGAAGATACACAGGTTAAAATTCACGGGTATCGTGTTGAGTTAGACGAAATAAAGAATATCTTGCTCAACCATCCAGCAATAAGTGATAGTGTGGTTATTTTTAATAACAGTGAGAACATCTCAGAACAAAAATTACTTGCATTTGTTGTACTTAAGTCGAATAAGGAGATAGGATCTGAAGAACTAAGATTATGGTGTAAACAATCCCTAAATGACTATATGATTCCAAATTTATTTATTCAAATCGAAGAAATTCCTAGAAATTTGAATGGTAAATTTGATAGCAAATACTTAATAAATCTATATAAAGAACAGTATATTTCACAAAGAGAAAACAATAAGAACGGAGAACAATTATATAAAATGTTTGCTGATATCTTTGGAATAACCGAATTAGACTTTAGCAAAAGTTTCTTTGAATTGGGAGGTCATTCCTTAGCAGCTATACAGTTACAAGACCAAATAAGAAAAGAATACTCCAAAGAAATACCAATTAGAAGGATTTTTGAGAGCAAGTCATTAGATGAATTAGTTGAGGATTTCCATAGTTAATTTAAAAACTTAGATTATTAATGGAGGAAATATGAATTTATTATACGAGGAAATAGAATTGACGCCTGTTCAAAGGGGAATTTTTTTTGAAAGTATAGCTAACCCTGAGCACTCTTTCTATCATATTCAAAGTGTCTATGAACTAAGTGGACAATTGAATCTTGAAAATTTGCTGACTGCAGCAAAAAAAGTTATATATAACAACCCTATTTTTCGAACATCTTTTTATATAAATGAGGAAGGAATTGCAGTTCAAAAAATACATGATAATGTGAATGTTCAATACAAGGTTATGCAGTCTAATAGTGGATTGAAGGAAAGTGAACTATTACAGAAAGTTTTAAAGGAAGATTTGGAGAGAGGGTTCGACTTAAGTAAACCAGAATTGATACGAGGTACTATTCTACACAATAATGAATCTGAATTTAACTTTAAAATAATTATTTCCTATCATCATATTTTAATTGATGGTTGGTCAGCCGGATTAGTTCGTAATCAATTCTTTGAAACGTATGATTTATTAAATCAAGGTTTACCTCTTAAAGATGAACCAGTTAATGATACTTTTCAACAGTATTGCAAATTACTAAACCAAAGTATTAATAATGATGTCACATATTGGGAAGATATGTTGAATGGGTATAAACCCTACAAAGTAAATGGCTTGTCAAATTATAAAGCAAACCGAGATCTTGACACTTTTCAGAGAAACTTCATGCTATCGAATGCTCTTTCAAAAAAGATAATTGAGTTTTCTAAGATCAATAGACTCACATTGAGTACGATATGTTTGGCATTGCACTTTAAATTCTTATCTGTAGTAAGAAATGTATTTGACATTACAATTGGTTTAGTAACTTCGGGAAGAGAATTTGATGAAACAATAGACATAGAAAATGCTGTTGGATGTATGATAAAAATTATACCGATTAGAATTAAAGATATTGATACAAAGGACTTTGAAACTCTTTGTATCGAGTTACAGAATACAGTTTTGACATCAATATATCATTCGAATAGTAACCTAACATCTTATAATCAACTCATTAATAAAACAGAGTACAATGAACAGCTATTCAATGAATTGTATTTATATGAGAATTATCCTTTAGAATCAAAGAGTTTTGAAACTTTCTCTTTATTGAACAACTATGCCGTAGATAAAAATGGCTTTCCTTCGGTGACGTATTATTACTTTGATAATCAAAATATTGAGATAGAGTTTCAAGTACATTCAGACTTGAGCAATGACTTAATTACTTATCAAACGATGATGTTTGAATTGGTGTCAGAAGTGTTTAATAGTAATCTACAATAATAATTAGTTTAAAAAGGAATGATAATAATGACATTAGTTGATTTGCTGTTTTCTGTCTTTTCGAGTAATAGAGATAATATTGCCATAAGATCTAATGATGAAGTAATTACTTATAAACAATTAAATGAAGTGACAAATAAATACGCTAACTATTTGATCGATAAGTGTAAGGACAAGTTTATCGGTGTTTATCTAAATGCCTCAATTGAAGCTGTTATTGCAATTATTTCTATTGTTAAGGCTGGAAAAGCCTACGTACCAATTGATATCACATTACCAGATGATAAAGTGAAATATATTGTAAATAATAGTTGTTTAAGTGTGTTATTTACTTCTAAAATTACAAGCGAAAAGATAAATAAAATAGAAAACTCGATATTCGATAAAACTTTCTCAAAAATTGAAGTTAATATTGATTTTGATATCAATGGTAATATACAGATAGGTAATAAAGAAGTAAGCATGTATTCATCTAGTTATCCTGGAATTAGTGTAACTCCTGAAGAAGAGACTTATATGATTTATACCTCAGGATCCACAGGAAACCCTAAAGGAGTTGTAATAAGTCATAAGAGTATAACTAAGTTTTTGATTTGGAATCAAAAAGAAATGAATTATACGTCAAACGATGTGATTGCACAAAATCATTCGCTGAGTTTTGATAATTCAGTTTGGGAAATTTTCAGTTCACTAATTGCAGGAGCAGAGCTTGTTATTGTACAGGATAATAAAAACTTAGAATCCTTAATTAGAAATATAAAACAGTATGGTATAACTAGTTTGAGTATTACACCTTCTCAGTTAACAATTTTACTTGAATATTGCGAAACTCTCGAAGAGAATTCATTAAGTTCTCTAAAGTACTTATTTGTTGGATCTGAAAAGGTTCCTACAGAGATCGTAAAGAAATCATTTTCATTTTTAAATACTGATTGTAGAGTATTTAACGAGTATGGTCCAACCGAGGTTACAATAACGTCTGCAATGTTAGAAGTTGATCGAGATACTATTGATATATATTCAGACCTATCTAGTTTACCAATTGGTGTACCTACAACATCAAACATATTTGAAATAGTTAACGAAGGTGATTACGAAGAAGGAGAAGGTGAATTATTTATAGGGGGGGATTGTGTTGCAATTGGCTATTATAATGATGAAAAGAAAAACTTATCAAGTTTTATTGACCTAAGTGACGTTGCTTCTCCAGGAAGGTACTACAAAACAGGGGATGTAGTAAAAAGGTTGAATGACGGAAATTACATTTTTATTGAGAGAACTGATGATCAAGTAAAGATTAGGGGATATAGAGTTGAACTAGGTGAGGTAGAAAAAGCTTTAAGAAAATTAAGTATATTTGATGATGTAGTAGTAGTAGCTGTTGATGATAAGAATATCTCTACAAGAAGGTTGGTATGTTATTTCACATCTTCTAACATTCAATACAATCAAAAAAATATAATCGAAGTACGGAAACAGCTAAATGAGATTTTACCTGATTATATGGTTCCTACTACTTTTCAACAAGTGAATAATATGCCTTTAAATCATAATAAAAAAGTTAACAGAAAATTATTATCCAGTACTGATTACTTAAATAAATGTGTAAAGGGACGATACAATCAAAAAGAAGTGGAAACAGTTGTAAATGATGAAATTAAAATTTTGAATATTATCGAAGAAGTCATCCAAAATAAGATTGATGATATTTCTCTCAATTTTTATGAATTAGGGGGGGATTCATTGAAGTGTGCAAAGTTAGTCGCTAAATTAAAGAATCAAGGTTACCCAGTTGATTTTAGTTCGATCATTCATTCAAAGAGTATCAAAGACATAATTAATAGAAGTCTAAATTCTAATAATAGAACTCCTAAAGGGCTTGAGCAATCCGTAATAGAAAAACCAAAAGTTATGAAACTAAATAATACACAATCTGGAATTTTGGTTGACTCTATGCAAAGTGAGAAAAGTGCATACTTCCAACAAATCGTTTTTTCAGTTGATTTTCAAATGAAAAGATTCATCTTAGAAAAAAGTCTGCACCAGATTCTAAATAAGTATAAAACACTCATCTCTCGAGTAGAATTGGAAAAAACATATTTTGTCTTCACTCCGACTTTTATCATGGAAGATGTAGTAGAATTTGAGACTTATGAATCGCCTAATAAGATAGATAGTAAAAAGAACTTTGATGAAAATAGTATTGATATCTTTTCATCACCACTCTTTAATCTTAGAATTTTGATGGAAGAGCATAAAACCACTTTTGAAATGAGCTATCACCATGTTTTATTGGATGGAGCTAGTCTTAATAATGTTGTAAATGAAATATTCTACACATATCACAATATAGAACAAGATGAGTCATTTCAACTTGAAGAAGAGAAGATCAATGCTTTTGAAGTTTCAGAGATATTAGAAAAAAGGCCTGAAAAATCTTTATATTTACCTACTAAATCACTCTTTGAAGCATATGAATTAATGCATAAGACGGAAGAACTTACAGTGGAGTTTGTAAATGATGATTATTTACAAATCAAGAGATTTTGTTCAGAAAATAAAGTAACCATTAATTCATTCTTTTTCACTATGTACCTTCTTCTAGTAGCAAGAAGAAGTAAAAACAATAATATTTCTGTCGGTTTTTCAGTGGATGGAAGAAACCCCGAGATTGAGGGTATTTATGATACTGTTGGTTGTTTAACACAAACTATTCTGTTTGAAAATGATGTAATCGACTATGGAAAAGTAGTTAGTAAATCTGATTTCATTTCCACAAATAGTAAGCTGCAAGATTTAATATCTGATTCTTATGAATATAACATTAATCTAAAATCAAGAAACTTGAATTCTTCTTTTATAGACTGCATGTATTCTTTCTATAATTACGATATTAATGATTTTTTCATGGGAAAGTTCAATATAACTGAGGTAAGCAGTAGTGATTTTGCCCCTTACCTTATCAATTTTAATGTAATGCCTACTTTGAATGGAATAGCAATTCAAATTTCATATGATAAATCCTTAAATATTAATGAGATTTTTAACCAGGTATTATCTGAAATAAAAGAATTCGTGAGACCTAATGTTGAAAAATTAGATGTGGATGAATTTAAAGTAATACCTATTATTCAAGAGATTACCGGAAATCAAAACATAGAAGATGATCAAACTCTATTTGATGTAGGAATGAATTCTCTTTCTCTAGCTATTTTAATTAGAAAGTTAAAGATTAAAAACATAGATTTAACATTTTCCGAGTTACTCCAACATCAAAAAATTGAAGATTTAATTAATCTTGTAAAAAAAAAAATAAGCACTAAAGAAACTAATCCAATTCAGACTCTGCAACAAAGAGAAATCATAGAACGCATAGAGATGACTAACACACAACAAGAAATGCTATTTCAAATTAACACGTCAAACGAAGATGATTTATATTGTCAACAGGCTATCTACACTTTTTCACATAAATTCAATCATGAACGAATTAGGCAGGCAGTTGACCAATGTATCAAAAGAAACCCTACTTTAAGATCAACTATAGAAATTTATGATGGAGTACCTAGCCAGGTATTTTTTGATAAAGCAAATGAAGACTCATTCAAAATATATGATAATAAATCTAACAATATTAACCGAGATAAAGTGTGCATTAGTGAAAAGAAATTAGTATCCGTTTTTGAAAGAGGATGTTTGTTCTCTATAGCACTTTTTGAGGAAGAAGATGAGAATACTCAATTTATAGTGACTTTCAATCATTTAATACTAGATGGGTTCAGTTGTGACATTGTGCTGCATGAAATATTTGATTACTATTTTGATAATACAAAATTGTTAGAAGAGAACATGTCTTACATTCACTACCTAAAAGATAACGAAAATAAAGGGGTAGAAGAAAAAGACATCATTTTTTGGAAGGAATTTTTAAAAGGTAGTGTGTCTACTGTATTTAATACTCCTAGTAGTCATACACCGGGAAAAATAATCAATAGAAAATTCCAATTTCAAAAAGATTCTCTGAATATTAATAGTATAAGTTCACAGCTAGGTGTAACTACTAATAGCATTTTACTAACTCTTCTTTTCAATTCTATTGAACAAATAGGGATAAATAAACCACGTATAGGTCTTATTTCTTCTGGAAGAACACTTATAGAAGAGCTGGATGAACCGATTATTGGTAACTTGATAAAAATGCTTCCATTCTCTGTGGAAGTTAAAGAAATATCCGTAGATTCAATCAAAAGAGTACAAAACTTGATCTTTGAGTTGCTTTTAAATGAAAATATTTCGTTAGGTCAAGTTACAAATATTATTGCTGAAAACAATAGAGTTCTTTTTGATATTGCTTATTCATATGAAGTTCAGAATAATCAATCTCAAGTTGATAGTTATGAAGATAGTATCATTTCTGTAAATGGTTCTGAAAATATCGGGATTCCACTTAATATAAATATTCATGAACAATTGGATACCTTTGATCTAGATATTTCATTCAATAAAGATATAGAACATGAAGCTGAAGAAATTATAAATAAGTGGATTGCATTAATAAGTTCGATTACTGTTTCGGAACTTCAAAGTCAAAGTAGCATTCCTGGAGCCAAACAAATAATTATGGAATGTTGGCAAGAAGTTATTGGAAATCCGATTAACATTGACGATAACGATATAACCTTTTTTGATGTTGGAGGGAATTCAATACTATTGTTTAGAGTACAAAAATTATTAATAGACCACTATGGTATAGAAATCTCATTGCCTGAATTGCTAGCAAATCCGACAGTAGCGAAGCTAAGTGACGTTATAAAAAAAAAAGTAAGTTAACTAAGCTAGAAAACAAGTATCTTAAAGATTGGTATATGCAAAAGAAGAATCTAACTTATCTAAAAATGGAATTGAATGAAGAGAATAAAAAAATAATATCTAATGTTCTAAATGTAGTTATTAATAAGTTCAGCCTACTATCTGCAAAGATCGAAGAGGAAGAGTATCCATATTGGCGCATAGAAAAAAAACCTAAAATTGAAGTTGAATATTATTCCATTAGAAATAAACATGATTTAGAAATACTACAAAAGGACATTGAAGAATACTTCAGTTCTTGGAAAGGGATTAACCTTCATAATCCCTATATTATAACGTTTAAAGAAAAAACTTATTTGTTCTGGGTTTTTTCGCATCTCATAGCTGATGGTCACAGTATAAATTTGATAGAGGATGAATGTTCAAAATTGCTTCTTGATATGGATGTTGTACAACTCCCAATAAAAAAAGTTGACAACCTCTATATTAAAGAAACTACGATTGGAACAAATAAAGATAGTAGCATAAATATTTCCGCCTTTAATAATTTTCTGGGAGAAAACTATTTAGAAAAAAACTTTTCTTTCCCACTGAAGAAAACGTATGAAAAAAACAAAATTATCTTTGAATTTGCAAAGGTAATTTCTAACTATATTAATGGGGATATTATGTTTAGTATTCTCGTAAATTCAAGATATTTAAAAGGTGAAAAGTTTAACTATGTCAGAGATCTTCATGATGAATTTGCTTTTATCTTTAAACAAAATGAGACAAAACTTTGTGATTTTCAATCAGCAATACGTGATTTTAGAGGTGGAAATATATCATCCTCTGAGTATACTTCTCCACTAGTTCAATTTAATTATGAAGTAGATTTGTACCTTGATGATAAAGAAACGGTACCTACTGACAATAATGATTGTATTTTTGAAGAAATAATTAACAAGATAGAAAAAGACTTAAACTCAGAAAAGATTATTTTTGCAAATATTATTGAAAGCTCGAAGCATATTCATTTTCAAATCGAAAGTAACCTTAAAGAAAAAGTACTGCAAGAAATTATAACGAAGTTTTGTAGGGAGGTTGATGATGAACAAAAATGATTGGTTTAAAACTTTGAAGGATGGTACATCAAAACAGATTATTTTGTTTCCCTATGCAGGCGGAATGAGTAATGCTTTTAATGTTTTAGAGAAATCAGATTTATTCAAACACGATTTTAAAATTACTATGCTCAATATGCCAGGTCATGATTTGAATAAAGACAAACTTTATTATGATATTGAAGAACTATGTAATAGGATTGCTCCAATGATAGAGAATATATTAATAATGCCAACTGTCCTATTTGGATATAGCATGGGTGGAGCTATTGTTTATGAATTGTGTAATAAACTTGAGTCACTAGAATTTATTGAAAAAGTAGTTATTGCTGCTGCTAATCCACCAAAAGTAACAAGTAGAGAGAGTATAGAAATAGATGTTATTGAACAACAGGTAAAAAAGAATATCTCTAACCTTCTTCTAAGAGCCGATTTAAATGGATATCAAACTGAAGTTTTTGAATCCATGTACAATTATTTATTCCCAATATTTTGTGCAGATACACATTTATATTATTCTGCATCCGACAGAAATAAGATAATAAATGTAAAGGCACAAATACTTTTCGGAGAAGAAGATCCTAATGTAAATCGTGATACAGTATCATACTGGAAAGATTACTTCTATGAGATGGAAGTTGTAAAATTTCATGGGAGTCACATGTTTCTGAATGATGCAATAAACACGGAGAATTTATCCAAAATCATCGCGGGATAATATACTAAAAATCCAAAATCCAGGGAGGACTTATGACAAAGACAACTACATTTTCTGGAAGAGTTACTCAATCACCAAATAAACTGATTGATAGATTATTGCTTACACCTCAATTTGAATTTGAAAAAGATAAATTACTTCCGTACTACAAAGAAATTGAAGAAGCAATGTTAGATGAACAAAAAAGACTATCAATGCTAAGTGAAGAGGAATACTTAACAATAAAAAAAATTATTGAGAATATAGATGAAACAAAGTTATTCTCTGATGTTGATTCTAATATGTCCGATATTTCATTTGCTTTTGAAGAATACATTTATAAAAGATGCGAGCATCCTATATCAAAATGGCATCTAGATAAAAGCAGGAACGATTTTCAAGCTACTGCAATGAAAATGTATGGGAGAAAAAGACTTGCTGAAGCTATTAATGAGTTGGTTAGTCTTTATGAAGTAGTAATAGAAAAAGTAGATAAGTATATGTCAGTAGTAATGCCTGGGTATACACATAATCAACCAGCACAAATTATTAGTCCTTCGTTTTATTTTATTACTATCGGAGAATCTATTAGAACTACTCTCAGTAGGATAGAGTTTCTGTACAAGGACATTAATGCTTGTCCTTTAGGATCAGGGGCTATGTCAGGTTTGGAATTTCAATGGGATAGAGAAAAACTGAGCAAATCATTGGGGTTTGATACACCTCTAGATACTGCATTGGTCTCTGTTGCAGAAAGAGATTGGTTAACGAAAATATCTTTTGAATTCTCGTTATTCGGCAATAAAATAAGTCGATTTGTTACCGATTTTATGAAGTGGAGTAGCCATGAAAATGGATTTATATATTTACCGGATGAGCTCGTTGGTATCTCTTCGGCAATGCCTCAAAAGAAAAATCATACAATTTTAGAGAGAATAAGAGGAAGTGTAAATCACTTGAACTCTTTCTTAACAGACTTTATGAGTTCATCTCAAAATACATCATACACCAATCTCGTAGAAGTGAATAAAGAAGGTACAAGATATTTAGAAGAGATGTTTGATGATTTTTCACGTTCAATTATCCTTTTCAAAATTTATATCGAGAATATGAACATCGATGAAGAAAAAGCGTATAAATCTTGTACAGATGATTTTTTTGGCGGGTACTCTTTGGCCAATTACTTATGTAATGAATATGGAATACCTTATAGAAAAGCACAAAAAATACTAGGGGAATTTCTGTCAAGAGAAAAAGAGATTAATTCAAATTCTTATTTAGTCCTTAATTCAATTATCGAAGTTGAACAAGGCTTTAATCCCTTGACAAAGAAAGAATTTATATCATTTCTCAATCCAAAAGAGTTATTAAAGAAGAAGATCACAAGGGGTGCTACATCCCCGGAGTCTATTAAAGAACAACAGCAAACACATATTAACTATTTAAAGGAATATAAAAAATTTCTCGTTCGTATTAATAATCTAGTTAAATATAAATTTAGTAAAGGATGAGGACCCACGATGGCAGATAGTCTAATTGATACAATTGGGAAAACACACATAATTAAATTAAAAAATCCTAGAATATTTAGCAAATTGGAATTCACCAATCCATTTGGAATGAAAGATAGATTTGCAAAATATGTTATTGAAAAAGCATTGAGAGAGGGTAATTTGAAAAAAAATGGTGTAATAATTGAAAGCTCTTCAGGAACTTTTGCTTTAGGATTGGCACTTGTTGGGAGTTTCTATGGCATAGAAACACATATCGTCACTGATCCACGAATTGATAAAATTACTCTTGCAAAATTAAAAGGTTTGGGCACTAAAGTTCACGTAGTAGAATCAATGAATGATCAGGGTTGGCAAGGAGCCCGACTTCAAAAATTATATGACTTACTAGATGTTTTTGGAAATAAAGCTTTTTGGCCAAGACAGTACACAAATCTTGAAAATAGGGAATCCTATGCAAGTCTTGCGGAAGATCTAATTAAATTAAATAAACCAATAAATTTTTTGGTAGCTGCTATAGGTAGTGGAGGCTCCTTATCAGGTACAGCAAAGTGTGTAAAAGAAGTATTTCCTGAATGTAAAGTAGTAGCAGTAGATTGTGTAGGTAGCATCCTCTTTGGACAGGATGATAATCCAACCAGATTGCAGGGCGGACTTGGAAATAGTTTAATACCAGCTAATATAAACTATGAAATAATTGATATGGTCCACTGGTTGAATGATAGTGAGGCATTTTCTGCAACTTTAGATTTAGTTAAAAACGAACAAATCTTTGCTGGAAATTCATCTGGCTCTGTGTATTGGGTTTCAAGCTTCTTAGCTAACCAATATAAAGATGCTAATATATTTTCAATAATGGCTGATAGGGGAGATAGATACTTTAATACCATCTACGATAGTCAGTATTGGTTGGAACATAAGATAGAGAAAATTAATTTTGAACAAGTAGTTCCCAAAAAAATTAACAATTTACATGAGTGCGATAATAAATGGAATTATATATTCTGGAATGGAGGAAGTAGATAAATGGAGAGTTCGGTAATTATATTTGTCGAATCCAACACAACAGGATCTGGAATGCGTGCATTTCAATTAGCTTACGAAGAAGGAATAAATTGTATTCTTTTAACCCGTAAGATAGAGTTATATAAGAATTTGCCTAAATATGTAAAAGTGATTGAAGTTGATACAAATAATTATGAGATAGTAGAAGAAACTATAAGAATAATCTTACATAGTGATAAAGTGAAAGGAATTATGACTACAAGTGAATTTTATATTCTAATAGTGTCGCAGCTGTGTGAAAGATTTGGATTCCCAAGTAATACAGTAGATTTTGTGAATAATTGTCGAAATAAAATTCAGACTAGAAAGATATTAACGGAATTAGGATTACCGCAACCACAGTATATAGTAGTTTCTAAAGAAGAAGAGATAAGAAAAGCTCTTCAAACTTTTAACTTTCCTGTTATTGTGAAGCCCTATAACGAATCTGGATCAAATGGTGTCAAGCTATGCTCAAATATCATAGAAGCGGTGGATCATTGTAATTTGTTATTAGATATTACGCATAACTCCCGTGGATTTGAGTTAGATAAAAAAGTTCTTATTGAGGAGTTCATAAGAGGTGAAGAATATAGTATAGAGACATTCTATGATGAAACGATTAAAGTTATAGGAATTACAAGAAAAATATTAACAGGTGAACCTTTCTTTGTGGAAAAGTCTCATGTATATCCAGCTGTTATCAAAGACGAAATAAAAGATGAAATTAAAAATACCGTAAAAAGTTGTTTAATTAAACTAGGATATGCTTTTGGCCCCGCACATGTTGAAGTGAAAGTCTTGAATGGTAAATGTTACATCATCGAAATTAATCCAAGATTAGCTGGAGGAATGATTCCTGAATTAATAAAACAATCAGAAGGTATTGATATTCTTAAGAACTATCTATTTGCAACTATAGGAAAAGAAAAAAAATTAGAAAAAGAATACGATCAATTTTCTCAAATTACTTTCATAACTGCTGATAGTAATGGAATTTTAACTGATATCCTTTTTTCTCGAGAAGTTGAATCAATGGATTATTTGGAGTACAAACCTAGAAATTCAAGGGTTCGTGTACCGGAGAATGCTGGAGATCGAATAGGATTTATTATTACTAGTAAACCAGCATACTTAGATATATTAGAAGATATAGAAAAAATAAACAGTGGAACGAACTTAGTGATTAAATGATATTTTCAATAGTTATAAGATACTAATTAAAGGGGGAAGATCACTTGTATAATGGAGAAAAAGATTTGAGCGTAATTGATACTAAATTAGATAAGTCTTCTGATTTTCAGAAACAAATGTGGACATTGCAGATGTTAAATCCTAAAAGCACAGCATATAATGTTTATGAAGCCTATAAAATAAAAGAAGGATTTAATCAAGAAAAATTCATTAGTTCTTTAAGAAAAGTACATAGAAATAATGATATATTGCAAATGAAATTTATTGAAGTAAATGAAGAAATTTACGCTAAAAAAGAGTTTGAAAATAAGATTCATTTGAAAATTGTAGATGATCCTTTCGGCTCAACTGAAGACATTCTAGAAGAAATTGAGAAAGAAAATGCAATCCCATTTGACTTAGAGAAAGATGCTTTATATAAGGTGATTATTTACAAGTACTCTCAAAATAAAACAATAATTTATTTTAAATTTCACCATATCTTAATTGATGAAGATGGCTTTGGTGTTTATTTACAAGAATTATTTGATTCTTATTTAGGTATTGATAATGAATTTGATAATGATAAAAAATCTTCTTACTTTGAGATTATAAAGGACCAAAGTATAGATTCTTCTCGAATTAGAGAGGCGTGGATTAAGAAACTTAAGGGAGCAAATTATAATATTACGTGGCCAATTATCGAAACTAAAAACCTGAATGAAAAAGTTCATCAATTTCAAGTAAGTAATGAGGTAAAAGAAAGAGTTTTAAAATTTAGTACGGAAAAAAGAAAGCCGACATATGTCACTCTACTTTCTGCGTTTATTGTGAGTATTTTTAAATATACACAAGAATCTAATTTTACCATCGGGACACCGGTTTCGGGGAGATCATCTGAAGACCAGTTTAGAAGTATTGGCCCCTTCAGTAATACAATACCTGTTTGCATAAGTCTTGATAATATTGAGTATATTAATCAAATACTTGATAAAGTATCAGAAGAGTACTATTTCATATTAGATAACAGGAATATATCATCACAAGAGTTAGTGAATGAACTAAGTATATTGGATAGACATACAGAATCATCTTTGTACAATATTATATTTACTGAAGTGAAATCCAAAACTAATTATTCTAAGTACGCTATTGATAAGTTAGAATTATTTCCAAATACAAACAAGTTTGATCTATCATTTTTTTATGAATTAACATCAGAAGGAATTAAATTTTCATTTGAAATTGATAATACTATCTTTGATAAAAATAGTATCCGTTCTATACAAAAGTATTTTCTAGATGCACTAGAGAAACTAATAATGGAAGATAAAACTAAATTATATTCATCATCTGAAAATATCAATCACCAGAACAAATATAGTAATAAAAAAATTCTCATTGAAGAATTTGAACATGCGGCTATGTCGTATTCAAATGATATTGCAATCGCATATCAAGGGAAAGAGTACACTTATGCAGAATTAGCTAATTTAGTTAATAATTTAAGCAAAAACCTCCTTGCAAATGGTGTTCAAGAATCCTCTTATGTTGGCTTATATATGGATAGAGGGATACAAAGTATAGTGGCTCTTTTGGCTCTATTGAAGTTAAAATGTATATACGTTCCATTAGATAAAAAGTTACCTCAGGATAGAATCATTTATATATGTAGAAATAGTGGTATTTCCTCGATTATTACAGACAGTATAATCGACTTTAAAGATGAAATTGATATTGCTTTGAGTATTATTAATATTAATCATATATGGGGGAGAGAAGTTCCTAATCTTGAACTGAACTTACATTACGACCATTCGGATAAGCTTTACTTAATGTATACATCTGGCTCTACGGGGAGACCAAAGGGTATAACTATTACTAATCAAAACATTTCTCCATTTCTAGAATGGAATAAAGATTACTTTAAATTTTCAAATCACGATCGGAATATTCAATATCATAATTTGAGTTTTGATTTCTCCATATGGGAAATTTTTGAGACCCTATTAACCGGGGGATGTCTATATGTTATGGATGATAAAACAGCTGTAAATGCTGAAGATTTTCTGAATTTTATCTCGGAACACAAGATAACTGTTGTTAATCTGACGCCTTCTCAAATAATGCATATGATTGATTACATTGAAGCCTTTAACAAAGACCTAACATCCTTACGTACAATAGTTTTAGGTGGAGAACAACTTACAACAAATCTTGCTAAAAGAATAAGAAATGTTGTCTCTGATAAATGTAAAATCTTCAATGAATATGGACCTACAGAAGCTACAATTTCAAGTTCTATATTTGAATATAATGATGATGTAACGACCGAATCTGTCCCTATAGGAAAACCAACGTCTAATTTTGTTTTTAAAATTTTTGATGAAAATATTAAAGAAGTAAACAAGGGAGAATTATTCATTACTGGAGATGGGGTTTCAGAGGGGTATAGGAACAATCCTTTGGAGACAAGGAAGCGTTTTGTTGAAATAGATGGGCTAGTTTATTACAAAACAGGTGACTTTGTTGAAAGACTCGAATCTGGTGATTATTTGTTCATTGGTCGAGAAGACAATCAGATTAAATATCATGGTTATCGGATAGAATTATCCGAGGTTGAAAAAGAAATATTTGATATAACTAAAGCTGTCCATTGTAAGGTAGTAATGAAGCAATTAGACGATTCCCAATTGGATTATCTATCTGCATTTGTGGTTTTAGGTAAAGAAAAAGAATTTAGCGAATCAATGATTGTTGAAGAACTCAAAAGAAGATTACCTAATTATATGGTTCCGTCAGAAATTAATTTTTTAACTGATTTTCAGATTACTGCAAATGGAAAATTTGATAACAAATCCTTAATTAAAGATGAATATGAAAATAGAAGAAAACAAATCCTTGATATCTTCAAGAATATTTTAAAGGTAGATCAAATAAAACCCACAGACAATTTCTTTGGGCTTGGTGGGGATTCAATTAGAGCAATAAAAGTATCGGTTGAAGCAAAAAAAATAGGATTAGATATGAAGACTAGTGCAATATTCGAAATCCCCATCATCTATGAACTTATCGATACACTTGAGAGTGTAAACAATAAGCATAAAAGTATTGTTGAGAATGTTCAAATGCATCAGTTCGAAGAGTATCCACTAAGTGATATTCAACAAGGGATGCTGTGGGAAACTCTAACTAACAAATCTAAAGGTGTATATCATCAACAGATGATAGTTACAATTGATAGTAAAATTAACAAAGATATTCTAGTAAAAAGTATATTAACTACACTTAATGAATATCGTGTGTTAAACAATAAGGTTTATTTTAATGAAAATGAAGTTCCAGTACAGAAATCGGTTATTGATGATGATAAAATAATTGAAGTATATGAAGACGGGTCTTTGTCTTTAAATGAGATAATTGAGAAAGATCTCGATAGTCCCTTTACATTTCCAAGTTCATATTTAATTAGATTTTATATTCTTAACAAAAAAGACTCCACTAATCTAGTAATTAGCTATCACCATATGTTACTTGATGGTTGGAGTAGCTCGTCTGTATTAAGTCAAATCTTCAATCATTATAATGATTTTATTCAAGGTAAAGAAATTCAACTCGATATTAATGACCAGTTTAGAGAGTACCTTAATAAGAATCGAACAAATCAAAAAAGTCAAGAATTTTGGAAAAATTACATTGAGGATATCCCCGAGAAGCCTAAAGTAGAAAATGAAAATTTCAATATGGCTAAAACAGAAAGTATTTATCTGGAAAATAATATTACTGAGGAAATTTTAGAATATGCTAAACGGAAGAATGTTTCACCGAATGTAGTGTTTCTCTCTATATATCTAAAGCTTACTCATGAGGAGAATCGCGATGATTTAACGGTAGTAGGAGTCACTAACTCTGGTAGACAAAATTTAGGGTTAGAAGAGTTAAACCTTATAGGTTGTTTGCTTAATACCTTACCTATGAAAGTAGATTTTAAACAGATATCAACTTTTGATGAACTACTTGGTGAAGTTCAAAAATATCTAACTAATCTAGTGAGGCATGGCGATGTATCTTTAAACAGTATTCTAAAATCAGCAAAAAGAACTGTAAGAGGGAATAGCGAGATCTTTTCAGATATTTTCGTTTTCCAGAATTATCCGATTAGAAATGAACTTTTCGATAAAATAGGGATTTCTGATATAGATTACAGAGCTGGAATCAATTATAACAGTAGTTTTATTGTTTCACTAAACAATAAAACTGAAATAGGTTTTATGTTTAACGATGAAATTAAACGTCCTAAGATTCAATCGTTCTTAAAAAAATTTGAAGAAAACATCCATAGAATGATAGAAGATAAATTAGAAGTAAATAATTCTAACCATAATGAAATTACTATCGAAGAGATTGTTAAGTCTGCTTGGAAAGACATCTTACAGGTGGATAGCTTAAAATTGAGTGATAACTTTTTTGATTTGGGTGGGGATTCAATCTCTAGTTTAAGAATCGCACTAAGGTTAAAGAAAAGTAATATTCATATTTCACCAACAGCAATCTTCTCTAACCAGACCATCGAAGAATTAGTAAATCATATTTCGGAAGTAAACACTAATTTTTCTAGCTTAAAATAAGTATATGAAAGATAGCTTATCTGTATAAAAAGTAAATGTACAAGAACTTATGAAAAGAATGATATCGTTAATAACTAACTAAACCACCTTATTTTGATTTGTTAAAATAAAGTGAAACTTTAATCAGTGGGGGTTTTGTNNACAAATAGCGGGATAAACTAGGAGCTTCGCTAGCTTCTCTGCCTTATGACTAGACCGAACGAAGGAATGTAGGAACAAAAGATGCCAAGAGACATGGGAGGGTACGTCATCATAAGCAATGCAGGGATCCGCAGTGCATCGTATAGGAATGTATTACTACAACTATTTTTATCCAGTAGTGACCGCGTAGCGCACTCAATTACTGTTAGAGTTTCACATATTTTGAAAATACTGTTAGTTAATGGGTCAAAAAAATTTTTTTTGACATCCTTACAACGGCTCAAACCGTTGAAGCATCAACATTTATAGAGGGAGGATAATTATGCAACTTATAATAGAAAAATTGAGCCAGGAAAACGCAGAAGAAATTGCGAATAATTGGAAGTATCCAGATCAATATTCCTTTTATAATATGACGGAAGATCCAGAAGATTATGAAGAAATTACAACACCAGAATTAAGAGCAGACAATTATTTTCAAGTGTTAAATAATAATGAACTATTTGGTTTTTTCGTTTTATACCCAACAGGAAGTGTAATTGAAATGGGCATCGGAATTAAACCAGAATTTACAGGTAAAGGTCTGGGTGAAGAATTTATTAGGATAATAATCGAATTTATTAAAGACAGTTACAGTATCTCAACAATCCGTTTAAGTGTAGTAGATTTTAATATAAGAGCACAAAAAGTATACAGTAGACAGGGTTTTTCAAAAACAAGGGAGTACTCTCAAAAGACTAACAACTCAGTTTATAAATTTATTGAAATGGAGCACTATCTATAATTCTGCTTTAAGATTAACTTAGTATAGATCAATATGGACCAATTATCCTGTAATATAGTAATTAGACCAATTAGTAGTGTTCTTACCCCTGTCAAGTAGACAATATAAAAAGGACTAAGCAACCATCGAGATTCGATATTCTATCGGAGCTCGATGGTTGAGCCGTTTTTGGAACCGTTTATAGTGGTTCAGCACCTAGCGATGTATCAAGGATCCAAGAAGAATTTTTTATCGGTGCTTTATGATAATGAAAAAATGTCAAATGAAGAAATCAAAGAGCTGAAACAATGGTTCTCGAAAAAGTAGGTGAAATAACATGAATGAATGGTTAGGACTACTTATAGTACTAACAGTTGCAGGAAGTACCGTAGTTGTTTGCATGTTATTAATAGAACCAATTTCCCGAAAATCTCTCCCTGCAAATTGGCAATATCTAATTGGGAAGTTAGGCTTATTATTCTATACCTTACCTGTTGTTTATATAATGTACATTCTTCCTTCTTTTTCACCTACTATGATTGCTAACTATAATCCAATAAAGCCTAAATACTTTGAAAAGATAATTTCAGAACAAAATATATCTATGGAAATTACGATGGGGATTTTGTTGATTTGGGCTATTGGAAGCTTTATTTCTATAACTTGGTACATGTGTTGCTATAGAAAATTTGTTAAAGAAATTAAAAAAAGCAGTTTACCTGTAAATGAGAACAATGATGTTTATAAGCTATTTTACTCCTGTAGGGAAGCAATGGGGATAAAAAAGAAAGTAGAACTTGCGTATAACTATAATATATCAACCACAGCCCTAGTTGGATTATGGAAGCCAACTGTACTTCTTCCACTTGAGCAAAGCGATAATGTTGATTTAAGTATGGTTATACGTCATGAGTTGATACACTTTAAGAGTAAAGATGTATGGATCAAAATGTTTACTTTAATAGTGATTTCCCTTCACTGGTTCAATCCTTTGGTTTATGTTCTGCGTAAGCATATTCATATATTTTGAAAACGAAAGTATGTTTTCAAAATGGATGTAGAAGTAAAATTAATCACATTACAATTAATTTTACTTCTACATATGTATCTTGTTCACTTTTAAGTTAATAGGAAATTAAGAATACAAAGAATTTGTTACTAAATATCCCTCGAAGAAAACGTTTACAAATGAATTTTAATATATTAATATTTAAGGGAATTAAATTATAGGGAAAAGATTGATTTTATGTTAAAGAAAAGTATAATCGCAGCAATTGGTTTTAGTGTAATAACTATTGGATCTGGTACTGTAAGTGCTAGTACGTTTGAAAATTCTACATAGCCTGTAATTAGTTCTCAAGTATTAAGGACAAATCCTGTCACTTCAGAATTTGTTAAAATAGAAAATAAAAATGAATCAAACATCTCGTCAGCAAAAGCAACTTTTAATATCTCATCTAGTTCTTTAGCAGTAAATTCTTATACAAAATCCAGCAATACATATTACATTAAGAAAGGAGAAATCATTACGATAAATAGTTGTACTTGGAACCCACTAGGACAAAAAGTTCAAATAGGTTTTGTTAATGCTACAAATGGTAAACAATATTGGACGAGTAATTATTCTGGAGGAAGTATTGCCTCAGGTTCTAGGGTGTCAATGGATGGTTCTGCTGGAGAATATTATGTAGCAATAGGAACCCCATTTACAAACAATGCTAATATAAATGTAACAGGACAATTCAAATTTTAGTTATACGGAGGAAATAACATGAAATTAAAAAAAGTTCCTAGTTTCATAACTGTAGTAGGATTAAGTTCTACTATTTCTTCAAGTAATACATTCGCTGCAACTAAGTATTAGATAACAATTCACTAAGTAATGCGCCCGGGACAACAGATTATAATGGCCCTTGGAGTTACAGAACGGGATCTGGTTATAATAACGATTACATGATTATTAATGCGACATCAAGTGGTATGAATAATGCTAGTTTTAATAATAAAAGAACTTCCTATCAAATTAATGAAAGTGGTAATTATGTTAATATTAACCAAAACTCCGCGCCAGGTGGCTAGTCTAATTTAACTACATATAGAGGATACAATCATTTGATTGTAATTAATGGGTATTTAACTGAGAAATCGGGAAATGTAGGCGCAGATGCTACAAAAATAAGTTATTAATTAAGGAGGAGATTCCCTTGAAGAAAAAAATTATTATTTCAGGAATAACTGGCGGTATTTTAGCAACATCATTAATGTATGGGAATATCGATTTAAATAAAAGTCGAGATACCAAAGTATATGCCGCAAGTGAAAATGTCAAAAAAGAAACAATTGCTATTCAAAATACTACGGAAGAAAAACAAAAGATTCAAACTTTAATGTTAAATTCTATTGATCATTTTAAAACCGCGAAAGGTTCATTCGAATATTTTAATGGTGACACCAATGAATTAATAGAGTATCAAACAGACCTAACTATGAAACCTAGATATTATGAAAAGGTACAAGAACTTGCTATAGAAAATCATTCAAGTTTAAAAGAAGGAGATATTGTCGGTGGTTATGAAATAAATACCTATGATGGAGAGAACCTTAACATTTATAACAATGGATTTCCCAAAAGAAATTCTAAACCATATGCATATAATGTGAAAACTCCACCAAGGACTCAAGAAGAAGTAAATAAATATAAAAATTCTACAATTAACAAACGTATTACTGTAGAACCAGATGGAGAAAAAGTATATATTCATAGATTAGATCCATCTTATATGAGGATTGCAAAGACTATACTACTACCAGAAGACTACGCCATGGGATACATGGAAGATTCAACAAAATGGAATATAACAGGTCAAGAAACTATAGCGGGAATTGATACTGTAATCATTGAGGGTCAATTAAACGATTATTATACAACAAAATACAACGGTGGAAACTTCAAGCTTAATGTAGATCCCAAAACAGGTATCATGTTGCAAATGATAGTGACCGATTCTTCAAATACTGTTAAACAATTTATAAAAACTAGAACGATTGAAATTAATAAAAATTTAGATGACCAATTATTTTACAGTATCTCAAAATAATAAATAATATGATAAAAATAAGGGAATGCTTGTATGCTAATTTGTACTGTATTCCCTTATTGGGGTACAGTCACATGCCCATCAACTTAAGAATATTAACTACCCCCAAGCGTAAAAAAACGTTATTCTCCTAAACAAGACTATTGTTGATATGAAATAATGTTGCTATGCTTTTTTGTGTCCAAAAGAAAAAGAACTCCAGATGTTTGAAAAGTGGATTAAAGAAGGTCGCATAAATACCACTTTTTTCAAGTTTTATTTTGCAAGGAAAATTCATTTATCAATCAAATAGCTCGATTGGAATCATTTTTTCAGATTCTCGAATCGTAAAAAAATAAATAGGTATTTTTTCTATCTGTATTTCCTCAATTTTTTCTAATTTATCATTGTTAATAGGTAAAAAAGCTAATCCCTTTCCCTCAGCAATGAATTCCTCAATAAGTGAATAAGAATCTAGCTGCTGAAGTTGCTTTTTAGAGAGATTATTCTCCTTCATAAATTCAATTGTATAATTTCTAAAGGGGCATTGTTTATCATGGCTAACAAAAAAGAACTCCTTTAAATATGAAAACTTAATTTTCTGTTTACCCTGTTTTTCCTTAAAGTATTTTTAAACAAATAATAAAAAAATGATTAAATTTTTTTATAAAAACTGAACACCCAATCACAAAGCAAGAATCCATTTTGATCAATCTTTTTCAAAATGGATTCTTTTTACTTACCATAGAATGCGGATTTATAAGAAGTTTTTGATCAAACTTTATTTCAAAGCAACAACTATTAGAAAGGATGACGTTTTTATGAATCTTTCGATTCAAAGTGAACTACAATTATTTGCTGAAGAATTATATAAACATCTTACTCCTTCATTTCTGGAAAATCTCGCTAAAGAACTAGGGTTTGTACAACGGAAACGTAAGTTTTCAGGTCATGATTTAGCTACTATTTGTGTCTGGATTAGTCAACGGGTAGCGAGTGATTCTTTAGTACGACTTGTAGTCAACTTCATGCTGTTACAGGAACACTTATGAGTCCAGAAGGACTCAATAAGCGTTTCAATAAAAAAGCTGTTTGCTTTTTAAAACATATTTTTTCTTCGTTATTAAAAAGTAAAATTTGTGAAACAGCAGTGATTACAAGTTCTTCAATCGCTTATTTTCAACGAATTCGTATTTTAGATGCAACGATTTTTCAAGTGCCAAAGCATTTAGCTAGTGTGTATCCTGGATCAGGTGGTTGTGCTCAAACAGCGGGTATAAAAATTCAGTTAGAATATGATTTACATAGTGGTCAGTTTTTAAATTTCCAATTGGAACCAGGGAAAAATAATGATAAAACTTTTGGAACAGGGTGTTTAGCAACATTATGTCCTGGTGGTCTATGTATTCGAGATTTAGGCTATTATTCACTGGATGATTTAGATCAAATGGACCAACGTGGCGTGTATTATATATCACGGATCAAATTAAACAATATGGTGTATATCAAAAATGAATTTCCTGAATACTTTCGAAATGGGACAATAAAAAAAACAGTCTCAGTACATCAAAGTTGATTTAGAACACATTATGGATACCTTAAAACCGGGACAAGTCTATTTACCTTATGTTTTTAAGAATAAATTGGATACTTATGTTAAAGTTATAGAGAAGAAGGTGACATTATTTTAGACCTGCGGTAGTATGTC
>NUMR01000074.1 GCA_002578045.1 Bacillus cereus | reverse complement strand
CCCGATTGGTGCGGGCTAATAATCAGTGGGGGATGGACAAAACCCCCACTGATTAAAGTTTCACTTTATGTAATGGTGAGCAAAAAAAGTTGTTATACAAATGTTTCGCAAAAAATACTGAAAAACCCTTTAATATAAAAAGAAAATTCAGGAAATATAATTTGACATGACTATGAAAGAGGAGTACTGCTTTTCTTTTGTTTCAAATAATAAACATATGTGCGAATATTAAGAGCGAAATTTCTTAATATTTATAGTAAAACTATAATACTGTTTAATTGAAAAGGAGACATCGTTATGAAATTAGAAACGGAAAGATTACATATTATCCCATGCACGGAAGAATGGGTTCGAATTGCGAAGAATTAAGGATATAATAGCGGTCCACATATTTTAGGGCATGTAGAAAATGTAAAACAAGATGCAGCTTTACTATCTTGGGGTGTTTGGTTCGTTATTCAAAAAGAAGATGATATCGTTTTAGGGGATATAGGATTTAAAGGAAAACCGAACGAGAAACATACAGTAGAAATTGGTTACGGATTTATTGAGAAATATTGGGATAAAGGGTATGCTACAGAATCTGTCGATGAATTAATAAAGTGGGCTTTTCGGACAGGGGAAGTAGAGACGATTCGTGCAGAGCCACTCCTGGATAATTATAGCTCGATTCGTGTATTAGAGAAATTACATATGAAGAGAATAGATACTACAGAAACAATAAGAAATTGGAAAATAGAAAAATAAAAATACCGCTCGAATTATATGAGGCCACTGAAAAAGTCCACTTCATAAGAAAAAGGAACCCATCACTTACCATATACAGATGATGGGTTCCTTGTTTTTTCAACATATTGATAAAATGTGTGTTATTTTTTTAAAACAATCACTTTTTCAGTGCCTTCAATTATATTGGAGGTATTTTTCGTAATTATGGCAGCATTTGTTTTTGATCTGTCGGGTATCCAACTGTCGAATGTTTCGAATGGTTACGGACAGCGATGAAAATAGAGATAATAACGATAAGACCAACCGCTACGTAAGAAAGTGAAATAATAGTTGAATCTACTTTAAAAGTTGTAAGTAGTGTACGTATATTCGTAAAGATAATAAGTCCACCAACTAATACGCCAAGTAAATGAGATGGAACGATGCGTACTAACCATGCAGCAATTGGTGCAGCGATAATACCGCCAAGCATTAAGGCGAATACCCAAACCCAGCTTACTTGTTCCCAGCCAAGTGAGATAAAGAAGCCGATTGTTGCAGCGAGTGAAACAGGAAACTCACTTGTATCGACAGATCCGATAACTTTTCTAGCTTCATTCCCTCTTGCAAGCAGAACAGGTGTCGTAATCGGACCCCAGCCACCGCCGCCAGTTGAATCAACGAATCCAGCAAATAAGCCAAGCGGAACAAGTTGTTTGGCGGACATACGTTTATTTGAAGCGACAATTTGTTTTTGAATAATGAATCGTAATAAAATATAAACGCCTAAAGTAAATAAAAATAAGGAAATATATGGTTTGATTATATTGCCAGGTAAATTGCTTAAAAAACATGCTCCAACAAATGCGCCAATGGCCCCTGGTAATGTAAGCCTGGAAACTGTATATTTATCAACGTTTCCGAATCGTATATGAGATGCACCAGAAGCAGCGGTCGTGACTACTTCAGCTAAATGAACGGATGCGGAAGCAACAGCTGGTGCGATACCAAACATTAATAATAAAGAGGATGACGTTACTCCATACGCCATTCCAAGTGCTCCATCTATCAATTGAGCGAAAAAACCAATAATAGCAAAGACAATTAATTTCTGCATAAATAATCCCCCTGTAATAATAAATGAAAAAGGCACTTTTCCCGTGTGAGAAAAGTGCCTTTGGTTTTTCCAATCAGCATTATATGAATTTGTTTTATCCCGCTATTTGCGGGCAGTAAGACTCCCTCACTTCAAGGGCTGTTAAAGAAAAGCAGTTAGGTGGGAAATCAGTTGCGGGTAAAAGCCCGATTGGTGTGGGCTCATAATCAGTAGGTATGGAAAAATCCTCCACTGATTAAAGTTTTACTTTATTATAATGTACATTAATCTTATAAATCAACTAGGTTTTAAATTTTTTTAAATTGAATGAAAGAAAAAGAAAATATACAATAAAAGGATGAAGAGAAAGGGGAGAAAGACATGTTAACTTTTGATCATCTCGTTCATGCAGTGCATTGTACACCGGAGGAAGCGGTAAAACAAATGCAGGCACAAGGATTTCATACTGTGTTAGGTGGATAGCATTTAAGCTGGGGTACGTGGAATAGTTTATGTTACTTTGATTTATCATATATTCCAAAATGGTATCAATCATATGATATGGATATAATAAACAATAAATAATGGAGGGATTCATTTGGATAAAATAGCGGTAATTTCAGATATACATGGCAATATTCCAGCATTAGAATCTGTACTAAAAGATATTAAATTAAGGGGAATTGAGCACATTATTTGTCTTGGCGATTTAGTAGGAAAAGGGCCTCATTCCAGCGAAGTAATTGAAATTGTTCGTAAAAAATGTGAGGAAGTCGTAATGGGAAACTGGGATGATTTCATTACAAAACCGACTCAATTTGAATCGTTAAAATGGCATCAAAAACAACTGTCAGAGGAACAAAATGAGTATTTAAGAAGTTTACCATTTTCAATCGAGTTTTATATGAGCGGGAAACTTATACGTATGTTCCATGCTTCACCAAGAAGTTTATATGAAAGAATTCAACCACACGCTTCAAGGGAAGAACGTGTTAGTATGTTCGAAAATAGTAATCTCACAGAGAATTTAGAAGGAGAAAGAAAACCAGATGTCGTTTGCTACGGTGACGTTCACCAAGCATTCGTTCAAAATTTCAGAGGCAAAACGTTATGTAATGCTGGTAGCGTAGGCAATCCTCTTGAAATAACACAAGCTTCCTATTTAATTTTTGAAGGAACTTACAATGAGAAAGAAGCAGCGAGTTTTTCTGTTCAACTTGTACGTGTACCGTATGATATTGAATTAGCCATTCGATTAGCGGAAGAGCTTCATATGCCAGAAATTGAGGAATACAAGCAGGAGTTACGAACTGCTTTGTATCGAGGGTTTAAGGGGAAGTAAGGGATATGGAAATTAATAAAATATAGCAACGATTTTTCAAATATATCTATCGTAACTTAAAATATAGCAACGATTTTTTCAATATATCGATTTACCGACAAACTTTATTTACTACAATTATATTATGTAAACAAAGTGCAGGAGGGAATGTCATGCGCCGAAAACAATACATTAAAGAAATTACTAATTATATTTTAATAATGTTTATAAAAGTGCAAGTTCTCGACTAATCAAGAGAGACTTCCCACAAGTGAAAAAGAAACTTTGGAAAGAGATGTTTTGGTCAAGAAGTTTTTGCTTACTAACTACTGGTGGTTCGCCAACAGACGTAATAAAGAAATATATTGAAAATCAACGTGAAAAGTGAGGTGAAATGATATGACAAAGCATAATAAAGCATATAAATTTCGTTTGTATCCAACGGAAGAACAAGCATATCTTATGCGTAAAACTTTTGGTTGTGTGCGCTTTGTGTATAACAGAATGTTGGCTGAACGTAAAGAAATATATGAATAGCCTTTTATTTATTGTTATAATTCTCGTATAATGAAATTAATTTTATGAAGTGAAAGATAGGGGATAAGGCAGTTAAAAACGTAAAAAGGGGATCGGAAATGTAATGATGGAAGTACTAGAATTAAAAGAAGAATTACAACAAATTAAAAATAACAATTATGCTGTACCAGAGGATGTGGACGCATATCCATATGCACAATGGATGCTAGATTACATTGGATCACCTGATGCAGAACTGCGTGATGAATTGATTTATAGTACGCTTCACACATGGATTACTGGTGATGTATTTAAGCAAAAAGAATTACGAGGATTAATGCTACAAGCAATTAGTCCTGATTATTTATTTTATAAAATTGGCGAAAAGGGAACAGACTCTGTTTTTAAACGGGCGTTCTCCATTTTAATTCCGTCGCTTATTTTATCCGTTCATGAAAGAGAACCATTATTATCTGAAGAACAACTGTACAGTGTGGCAGAACAAGTTCTGGAATATGTATATTTAGAAGAAGATGTAAGAGGTTACGTAGAAGGAAAAGGTTGGGCGCACTCTACTGCACATGCAGCAGATGCACTAGACTCTTTAGCGCGTACAATACAAAATCGTGAGTTTTCGTATGCAATACTAGCTGCTGTTCGTCAAAAGGTTCGTTTGAATGACTACGTATACATAAACTTTGAGGATGAGAGATTAGTAACGCCAATTATGTCTTTGCGGAACCAAAATCTTTTAACTGAAGAAGAGTGGAGCAACTGGCTACATAGTATAGCAATTGTTGAAGACATCCCGCATCCTCAGCATGATATTTTAGTACAAAATATTAGAGCTTTCTTAAGAAGTTTATATTTCAGAGTTTTAGAGACAGAGGGGGGTACAGCCTTTACAGATGATATATTGGAGATTTTGAAGAAATTGCGTAGGTATTAAAAATACATTTTTCTAAGAGCAAAGTACATAAAAACAATACCTCCCAATCATACTAATAAAATGTGTTGGAGGTGAGTTTTATGGATAAAAAAAACTTTCAAAAAGTTTATAATGAATACTTACAACAAGGGGAAGAACAAGCTCAATTGGAAGTAGCCAGGGAAGTTGATTTAGGAGCAGAACAAATTGTTGCAGTTCGTAAAAATGATGAAGGTGATTTAATTGCATTTAAAACAAGTAGTGGAAGAGAATTAGATTATATTATTGCTCTTAATGAAGCAAAATCCGGGAAGTTAGCTCATGTGGACGTATTTCATAAGTATGGCAAGGATATTATACGTAGTGAACCTGATGGTATGAAAGAAAATAACTTAAATAACTTACCTTCTTTTTAAACGGGTAAACCTTAAGAAGAGAATGTTTTTGGATATTCTCTTCTTTTTTTGTTAAGCTTTCCCTACAAATAGACTGTTCATTTTTAAAGTGAAATCACTCTTGTAAAAAGCTCTCTAAATTTTTCCCTATCTTCTGCTGTAAATGGTTTGGGACCTTTTGTACGCTTTCCGCTTTTTCGAGCCATTGCACTTAAATACCGTGTTTGTAATAATTGGTCAATGTTTTCATTCGTATACTTATACCCTTTATGATGAAGTACTACACAGCCTTTTGCCAAACCGAGCGAAGCAAGGCCGTAATCTTGTGTAACGATTAAATCTTCTTTTTTTGCTAACTGCATAATCCGATAATCCGCAGCATCTGCACCAGAATCAACATAAATCGTTTCAACTCCTGCTGGTTGTTCCACATTAGAAAAATGAGAAAAGCTAGTAACGAGGGTAACAGGAATTTCAGCATTTGTAGCTTCAAAGATAATAATATCTTTTACAGGACAAGCATCTGCATCAACATAAATTTTCATTGTTATCACTCCTATAAATAGGCTCGAGTTGATGATAATGGTAGATTTAGCGTTTGTCAAACGACGGTGCTTTATCTCGTATGAACGGGCAGCACGTAAAAGCCTGTTCATGCGGGATAATAATCAGTGGGGATGGACAAAACGCCCACTGATTAAAGTTTCACTTTATCTAGAGTCATTAAAAACAGCTTTTCTAAAACTACAATAATGGAAAAACTCACTTTTCACAAACCAAAATAGCCTTACGTAAACGAGAAATACCTTCCTTAATTTGATCCAAATTTACTTTTCCATAAGATAAACGAATGTAACCATCTTTTGCGCCGAAAATGCTACCTGGCATAAAGGCAATTTCTTGTTTTAAGCTTTGCATAATGAGTTGTTTTTCATTTATAGGCTCGTTTAGTTTTCCCCATACGTAAATACCGCCGACCGGGTTTGAGAAAGAGATTTTATCATGAAGTTGCTCATTTAGGGCAAGGACGATAATGTCTCTTTTTTCTTCTAGTTGTTTTCGTAACGGTACGATATGCGATTGAAATGGTACGGTTTCGAAAAATTGCTGCATAAGCCACTGAGGGAAAATGCTCATTCCTAATTCCATTTGGTGTCTTGCATCTGATAATCGCTCTACGACAGATTGCGGGGCAACAAGCCAGCCCACACGTAAACCTGGTGCAATCATTTTTGATAAGGAATGTACATAAATGACTGTTCCGTGTTCATCAATAGATTTCAAAGTAGGGCAGGGTTGTTTATTTTCTAACGTAAGTAAACTGGACGGATCATCTTCAACGATCGCAATTCGTAAGTCCGCACAAAGTGATAATAGTCTTTTTCTACGGTTTGGATGCAGCATTGTTCCTGTAGGGTTTTGGAAATTTGGATTTAAAAAGATCATTTTAATACGATGCTTTTTATATAACTCTTGTACATCGTCTGGATTAATACCGTGCCCATCAACAGGTAATGGGAAAATACGAATACCTGCTGATTGGAATAACGGTAATGAATAACAGTGTGAAGGACTTTCGAAAGCAACTGCATCACCTGGGTTTAATAAACATTGAACGATAAGGTGAAGTGCTTGTTGGGCGCCAGATGTAATCATAATGGATTGTTCGGTCGCTTCAATTTTTAAATATTCCTTCATATATTTTACGACCGCTTGTCTCAGCGGGAGATAGCCCTGGGGGTGATCATAACTTAAGGACTGTGTTAACAATTGTTCTCGTAAAATCGTTTGTAGCTGTTCATGAGGAAAGAGATTACAACCGAGTTCTCCGTTTGCGAAATCAATGATGTTCTCATTTTGTTGTACTTGTGTCCGAATATGACGAAGTAACGGTAAGTTTGGTAAAAAAGCACCGCCTTCTACGAAACCTCTCCAGTTCGGCGTTAATGTTGGAGAAACGCCCCACATATGTGTACTCACACGTGTACCTTTACCAGTCGTACTTTCTACAATTCCCATAGCACGAAGCTCATTATAAGCAGTCGTTACCGTACTCCGGTTTACATTTAACTGCGTAGCTAGTTTCCGTTCTGAAGGGAGGAAGCTACCAGGAGGAAGCTCTCCGTATGTAATGCGTCTTTCAATAAAGTCAACAACTTGCTGATAAATAGGGATTTTGCTGTCACTATCTAGCTTCCATTCCATAAAAACGCCTCCATATCTTTTCACTACATCAAGTATAGCAAATTGGCTGGGCAAAAAAACAGCCAATTGGACGGTGTTATATCCATCCAATTTTACTATGCTAAATATAGAAGGAGAGATTTGGATGAAACGATGGCAAATGGAATGGCTTCTAGTATCAGTTGCTTTAGTATGGGGAGCAAATTATACAATTGGAAAGTATGGCGTGGCATTTATGTCATCCATTCAGTTTAATAGTTTACGATTTTTAGTAGCATCTCCGGTATTATTACTTATTACTTTTATTATGGAACGCTCATTACGTATTGAAAGAAAAGATTGGTTACGATTACTAGCAGTAGGCATCGTTGGAACGGCGATGTATCAAACGATGTTTATGTTATCTGTAAAATATACTTCAGCAACGAACGCCTCATTATTAATTGCAATGTCACCTATATTTACAGGGATATTAGCAGTATTACACAAACAAGAACGTTTTTCGATGAAAGTACAAATTGGTTCTATATTATCTTTTATTGGTGCAGCACTCGTTTTATTAACAGGTCATACAGGTGGAGCTACTTATGAGTATGCATGGATTGGAAATTTAATTGGATTAGCCTCGGCAGTTGCTTGGGGATGGTATCCAATTTTAGCGCAACCTCTCATTACAAAATACTCCGCAATGAGAGTTACATCATGGTCTACTTTAATTGGGATTGTACCTCTCGTTGTATACTGTTTATTCAACGTAAATACATTAACGTGGCCAGTAGATATGCCAAGCTGGGGCTCGCTAGCATATTCAATCGTCTTTGCGACAATCTTCGGGCTTGCAATGTGGTATGTCGGTATTAGTCAAATAGGGTCAACGAAAGTAATGGTATACATGTATCTTGTACCGTTGTTCGCAGTCGTTTTCGCTGCCGCAACAATTGGAGAGCAAATAAACATGATGCAGTTAGTTGGCGGGTTTATTATCTTTATCGGTTTATATGTTGTAAAAAAAGGCGGAATCAAGAAGCCAGATTTTAATTTGAAAAAAGTAAGTTGAAAGTAAAAATGATCTCTTTCATATAGAAGGAGATCATTTTTTATTTTGTAATAAAAGCGCTTGTTCAACTGCCCATTTTTGATGATCGTGAACTAGAATCTCTATAGCAAGTAAAGGAGACATCCATTGTAAAATATGGTTCTCTTCAGATGTTTTAGTTTGCTTGTTTATCATGTTTGCAATGTAAAAGAACCCATCGTTTAAATAATATGTACCTTCCTTTTCCGCATAAAAATATCGCATTGCATTACCGATATACTGATTAATTTCAATTGTCCATCCTAATTCTTCAAGTAATTCACGATGTAAACATTCTTCTTTTGTTTCCATCCCTTCCATCCCGCCACCAGGTAAAAAATAACGTTCTCCTTTTTGGATAATAGCTATCTTTGAACAGTTATCATTAAAAATAACCGCATAGCAACTAGGCCTTAATACATACTGAACAGTAGGTTCTTTATAACCAAATGTAACTTTATATATCATAAAACACCTCATCTTTCTATAAAATACATAAAAGGGATATTAAAATGAATATAATTATATAAATATAATCTTATTAGATTGGAATGATACAAAAATGATAAATCGAAAGTGTTCACGATGTAAAGAAATAACAGGGACAATACATAGTGGTAAAAAATGAATGAAGAATTTTCATGCGAAGATTGCCTGCAAAAAGGAATTGAGAGTGGGGAAATCGAATTATTACAAGTGGAGAAAGAACAAACTTCGTATCTTTCTATAAAAATATTAAAAATAATGAGTGTTATTTATCCCACTATTTGTGGGCAGTAAGACTCCTACCTCAAAATTCGGCGAATGCGAGGAANNGACAAAACTCCCACTGATTACAGTTTCACTATATTTAATAGGGTCTATTTTAATGGCCTTTTTTGCTGGATTGCTTATACATGATCCAGGATTTGGCGAAATATCAATTTCAGGATTAGAATCAGGTGTAATTGGAGTTATTATACTAGGGTCCATATTCCAGTCTGTTCTTGTATTTTTAAATATTTGGGTATTCATTCTTTTAGTAGAAACAGTTATAAAAATTTATGAAAAAATGAAGTGAGTGAGAGGAAGAAATACAGGCGAGTAAGAAACATTCAAGGAGAAGATTATGTAAAGATTCATTCTGTATTAAATGATTGGTGGGGCGGGGGAGACATGGCTAGTATGTTGCCAAAGTTGTTTTTCGTCCACTTTCAAGAAACGAGTTTTATCATTGAAGAAGAGTAGGCTAGCGCGAAGTTAGCTTTTTTGTTGTGAGGAGGTATGAATATGGAGAGTTCTCAAAATAGAAATGAGTATGTAAGACGCATATATAAAGTGCAAGATTATATAGAATCAAACATAAATGAATCGCTATCAATTGAAGAACTAGCAAATGTAGCGGGGTTTTCAAAGTTTCATTTTCATAGAATTTTTAAAGGAATGACGAAGGAGCCGTTATCTCGGTATGTGAATCGCCTAAAGCTAGAAAGGGCAACACATCTACTTTCATACCGGTCAGATATGACGATTACAGATATCGCTTACCATTTTGGGTTCACAGATTCAGCAGTTTTCTCCCGTACATTTAAAAGTCATTATGGAGTAAGTCCGTCTCACTATAGAAATCACAATAGCAAGAATTGCAAAGACGTAAGCGAAACTTCTCAATACAATGAACGTAGGAAGGTTCGGGGAGATGTTGAAATTGTAACGGCGGACAATATAAACGTCGCATACATAAGACATGTAGGTACATATAAAGATTTAGCTATAGTGTTTCCGAAAATGATAGAGAAGCTATTTTATTACGCAACGGAGCAAAACTATCATGTATTTGAGGATACGAAAGTATTAACGATTTACCACGATCATCATGAGTTTACAGAAGACTATCATTTAAGATCGAGTTTATGTATAACAATTCCGGATGAGTCCGCAGTAGAAACGAGCGACATTGGAATAATGGTAATACCTTCTGGAAAGTATGCGGTAGGTCATTTTGAAATACACCAAGATGAATATAAAGGGGCATGGGATTTTTTATACGGTGAGTGGCTACCAAATAGCGGATATAAACCGAGAGATTCGTATCCTTTTGAAGTGTATAAAAGTGACCCAGGGCAGCACCCAGAACATAAACATATAGTTGATATATATGTACCAATCGAACCTTTTTAATCATTGATTAAGACCTGCGGTAGTATGTCAACTGAAAAATAAAGACGTTTGAAGTTATCAAAGGCCAATTTCAGCGATAATACTTGCAGCGAATATAGGGCCAATTCCAGGAATGGATTCGAGTGTTTGTGTTAAACCAGCCATGATGCGTTTAATGGACTTTTCTACTTCATCATAGTGAAGAAAC
>NUMR01000073.1 GCA_002578045.1 Bacillus cereus | reverse complement strand
AGGGTCAGTTACACACAATACAAGATATGGGTAAGTCATTAGAGAAAGAACAGGGGGAATAAGCAGTTGCCAAAAACTACTGATTTGGGTAAAACAGTTGCAAAGAGTAAGTTAAGATATTGATAGGGAAAATAAGTGACAGAGTCGTGACCGCTTTTTGGCAGGAAATGTGCCGGTTGTTTTGGAATTCACGTGGTATGTTTGTATTGTGAGAAGTGGCGGAAAACACAACTCACTATGTTGTTTTTAAATTTCTAAACGGTTCGTAATGACGGCACATAAAATCCGAAACCAGCAGATGGTACTGATTGAATGTTACCCGTTAATAAGGAGAGCTTTTGCTCTTCTTTGAGCTAACAACATCCTAGGTAGACAGAATCAGGAGAACCTGATAAGTTTTCCGATGGTGTCTGTCGCGGTTGTTAGCTGAGAGAAGCATAAAACTTCACATACCGGAATTAAAGTACAAATTAATAATCTATAAAAAAGCATCCATTTGGGTGCTTTTTTATTTTGGAGGAGGATGAAAGATGAAATTTAAAACGCAATTAGAATGTATAGACAATGAGTGTCGCACCGTGATGTTTGGACATTTTTTAGATGGGATGAGATGTGTCAGATGTGGCGGACCAGCAACACCTAAACCTTATAATCCGGTTAAGAAGCGAACTGATCAAAGTACAACTAGTGAATTAGCAATTCAGGTGAATGTTGATACGACTGAAGCATTGAAACAAATGAAGGAATTAACAAACGTAGCTTATGCATGTGTGGAAGCATTTGAGAACTTGGATAAGGTTATGGGTAGGTTTACGAATAAAACTGATTCTTTATTTATAGAAGTTCCTGTTGTTTTAAATGGTAAAACGATAGCTCAAAAAGTCAGCGAATTTACCGAAATTAAAGAGAAATTTTAACCTGAGGTGATAAGAAATGAAACTAAATAAAAAAGAACAGACAGTTGTTGTCGGTCATTTAATCAACAATGTTATTGGTTTGGAATTAGTAAAGCAACACATTGATCCACAGAAATTAGAAAAGGCTGTAGCTTTACATAATGAGATGAATGATGATATGACACCGAAGCAAACACGAGAATCGCTTATCAATGTACTGGATAAAGCGATAGATGAATTCTTAGTAAGTAAGGAGTGAGATAGAATGCTTTGGTTATTAGCTTATCTAATAGTAGGTATGGTTTATATTTCTTCTGGGATGTATTCAACTGCACGTAAGTTGTTAAAAGATGATAAAGGTGATTCGAGTCAAGAGATGATAACAATTGCGGTAATGTTATTTCTTATTTGTATCTTCACACCAGTGTGGCCAGCATTAGTGACAATGAAGATTGCTGGTAAGTTTCATAGGAAGAAAGAGATTATGAAGTAACTATGAAAGAATACAAAACTAAACAACAAAAGCGTAAGTTCTATGACAGTGGTGAGTGGAAACAGCTACGAGAACAAGTGAAAAAGCGTGACAATTATGAGTGCCAAGAGTGTAAACGAAACGGTCGTGTTCAAACAGATACGAATGAATACAGTGAGAGTGCAAAGCGTAAGAAGATTCAACTCGTTGTCCATCATATAAAAGAACTGGAGCATCATCCAGAACTTGCATTAGAAATGGATAATCTCGAAACAGTCTGTGTGGATTGCCATAATAAAGAACATGGAAGAGTGTTTGTTAAGAAGGTAAACAAGTGGCAAGACGATGAGAGGTGGTAATGAAGTGAAGTACAAACTCGCAAAACATACTTGTATTGATAGAGCTTGTGGCTTTACCGAATCAGATTATAAAAATCCTGATGCAAGAAGATGTCAAAAGTGCGGTAAACAAACGATTATGGAATATATAAAGAAAAGTAAATAAAAATAACACCCCCCTTAAAAAATTTCATCAAAAAATAATCTAAGGGGCACCGGAGGAGGGGGTTAACTGTCAGGTTTTTTTCGAAAATACGCGCGTAAGGGGGGTGGGTAGATGGCTGTTAGTATTGTAAGGTTAAAGGAACAGTTAATGAATAGTATTGATACGAAAGATTTAGTTGAAGTTGAAAAGGTGGAACGCTATATTGATCTAGTTAAAGCATTTCGAAAAATTAATAAAACGATAACTAAAGAAGGGGAATCCGTAACAATCAAAAATGGAACTCAAGTTTTCGTTAAGGCCCACCCTCTTATAAGTGAGAGGAATAAAATTAACAGTTCTTTAATTGCGTTAGGGAGAGATATAAAGTTTGTTGTTAAGAATACTATCCCTGATACAGGATATAACAAAAGTGATCTTACATGATTAAGCAAAAATATGTAGAAGAATATATTGAACTTTACCGAAGTGGGAAAGTGAAGTTCAATAAAGAAAGAGAACTGTTAATTGGATATCTAGAAAAATACGTTTTAAATAGAGACGATTTGTATTTTGATGATGAAATGATTGAGGATTGTATTAACTTCGGTGAGAAGTGGTATTTTCCGATGCAACCATTTCAAAAATTCTTAATAGCATTCGTCTTTTTGTTTTATAAGAAAAATGGACGTGTATTTTATCGTAAATTCCTATGGATGTTAGGGCGTGGCGGCGGTAAAAATGGTCTGATTTCTGTTATTATTCATTTTTTAATTAGTGAATTACATGGCATTCCAGAGTATAACATTTCAGTTGTTGCGAATAGTGAAGAACAGGCGAAAACAAGCCCTGATGAAGTTCATAAATGTGTGAAGAAGAATGAGGTCTTGAAAAGAGCCTTTAAAACAACGTTAACTCAAACGGTTTCAAAGGCTACTGAAAGTGTACTGAAGTTTAGGACTTCAAACGGTGATACAAAAGATGGTTTGCGTGATGGTGCGGTTGTATTTGATGAAATACATCAATACGAAAGTAATAAAGATGTCCGCGTTCATATCAGTGGTTTAGGAAAAAAGAAAAACCCACGTGAATTTTACATTGGTACAGATGGATATGTTCGTGACGGTTTCTTAGATAAGCAAAAAGAAAAGGCAATGAAGGTATTGAACGGTGAAGCACGTCCAAATGCTGTCTTTCCTTTTATCTGTAAATTGAATGATGAAACTGAAGTGGATGATATTGATAATTGGGAACTTGCTAATCCTATGTTATCTAAACCATTGAGCGAATATGCTGAGGGGTTACTTGAAACTATAAAAGAAGAATACGAAGATTTAGAAGATGACCCAAGTAATAGAGAAGAGTTCATGACAAAACGAATGAATTTACCTGTTACAGATTTAGAAAGGTCAGTTGCAAAATGGGAAGAAATCGCAGCAACTAATCGCGAATTGCCAGATTTACAAGGTCATGAATGTATCGGCGCACTTGATTATGCAAGTATTCGTGATTTCGCAGCATGTGGATTACTTTTTAGAAGTAAGGGTGATTATTTATGGAAATCTCATTCGTATGCTAGAAAGGAATTCGTTGATAAATATTATAGTTATTCCAAAAAGCATGATGCTGAAATTGCAGGTAAGAAGAAGTTTGCACCAATTCGAGAATGGGAAGAGCAAGATCTTCTGACAGTTGTGGAAGGCGAAACAATTGATCCAAATACTATCGTTGCTTGGTTTGTTGAAATGCGAAACTATTATGATATCAAAAAAATCATAATGGATAATTATCGTGCAGATTTATTAAGAACACTTTTTGAGGACGCTGGATTTGAAGTTGAAGTAATTAGAAATCCGAGAGCTATTCATGGTTTGCTTGCTCCTAGAATTGAAGTTGCATTCGCACATCGTCAAATTGTATTTGGTGATAATCCGTTAATGCGTTGGTATACCAATAATGTACTCGTTGTTATTAAAAAAGATGGAAATAAAATGTATGAAAAGAAAGAACCAGTTCGCAGAAAAACAGATGGATTCCAGGCGTTTGTACATGCTATGTATCGAGCGGATGAGGTAAGAGAAACAGATGTTGGCGCAGCGCTAGACTTGCTGAATGCATTAAACTTTTAAGAAAGGGGTGAGGGGAAATATGAGTTGGTTGTCGGATGTACTTGGTAAAAATAAAGAGATTAATACGATGCTAAATGATTTTGATTTCTTTGGTATTGAAACGAATCAAAGAGCGTATTTAAAAAAAGTAGCTTTAGAAACTTGTATTAATTTTATTGCTCGAACCGTTTCGCTGTCTGAATTTCGGATGATGAAAAAGGATACACGTCAATATAATGATTGGCATTACTTATTGAACATTAGACCGAATACAGATCAAAGTGCCGCTGACTTTTGGCAAGATTTTGTGTATAAATTGATTCTTGATAATGAAGTGTTGGCAATTCTTACAGATCAAAATGATTTACTCATTGCTGATCATTTTGACCGTGTTGAATATGCAGTATACCCTGATGTATTTAAAAATGTAACCGTAAAGGATTACACGTTTCAAAGGTCATTTCAAATGGATGAGGTTATCTACATTACTTATAACAATGAAGAATTGACAAAATTCATGAGTGGAATATTTAAAGATTACACTCAACTTTTTAGTCGTATGATTGAGACAAATATGTTTTCTAATCAAATACGTGCAACCGCTGAGATGGAATCTGCACAGAATTTGGAAGGGGAAAACCTTACTAAATTACAAAGCTTTATGGATAAATTGTTTGGGGCGTTTCGGAAAAATGCTTTTGCAATTGTTCCAAAGATAAAGGGTTTTAATTATACGGAAATTGCTGATGGTTCAAATAATGGAAGGTCTGTAGAGGAACTATCTAAATTAAAAAAAGATTTAATAGATCATGTGGCTAATATTTTAGGTATTCCTACGGCATTAGTTCGTGGCGATATGGGAGATTACGAAACATCAATTAAAGCGTATATAAAGTTTTGTATTAGTCCTCTGATTAAAAAGATTGAAGATGAATTAAATGCGAAATTAATTGAAAAAAAGAATTTCCTATCAGGAGAAAAAATTGAAGTAACAGGCGTGAAAGAGAAAGATATTATAGATCATGCTGAGGCTGTTGATAAATTAGTAGCCAGTGGTGCATTCACTAGAAATGAGGTGAGGAAGTTGTTTGGTGCTGAACGCTCTAATAATCCAGAACTAGACGAATTTGTAATTACGAAGAATTATCAATCTGCAAATTCAATTGAAGGAGGTGATAAGAATGAAAAATAAAATACAACATATTCCTTATCAGTTTTCTAATGCAGTTAATCCAGAAAATGATGAGCACGAAATGGTGTTATCAGGTTATATCGGTAGTAGCAGTTGGTGGTACGATGCTATTAGTGCTGAAAGTGTAAGAAGCGCTTTGAAAGAAGTTAGAGCATCTACAGTTAAAATTAAACTAAACAGTGGTGGTGGCGATGCTGATCAAGGTGTTGAGATTTATAATTACTTAAAGGACTTAGATAAAAAAGTCATTGTGGAAGTTACATCACTAGCAGCTTCTGCTGCATCGATTATTGCAATGGCTGCTGACGAGATTGTTATGCGCACAGGCTCACGGATGATGATTCATGAAGCGTCAACAATAGCTTATGGAAACAAGCAGGATATTCAAAAAACATTGAATGCACTCGAAGCGTATGATGAGTCGATAGTTTCAATTTATCAGCAAAAAACAGGTAAAAGTCGCGAAGAGATTACAGATTTATTAGAAGCTGAAACGTGGTTTACTGCTGAACAAGCAGTACAAGAAGGTTTTGCTGACAAAGTAGAATTTGATAATCGAGAAAGTGATAGTGGTATCACTGATGAACAGTTGGAACAGATTATTAATAGGGTAACGAATAACTTACAACAAAATATGAATTTATCAAATAAACCTAATCCAGAACCACCACATTTACAAGTGGAGGGCAATCAAAAACGGAAAAGGTTTTTTTAATTCTCAAAAATTAGGAGGAAATAATTATGGTTATGAAAATTAAAGGTACAATGGAAAACTTTGAAGCGAAAAAACAAGCATATATGAATTTGGTGAAAGCGGAAGATACAAAAATGGAGGATTTATCTGCTGCATTTGATGATATGTTTGATACTCTTGTAACGGATTTATCAGAAAAGATTTCAGCACAAGCACGTATCGAAGCGCAAGACGCTCAAATTTTGACGTCACGTGGACAAAACGTTTTAACGTCTGAAGAACGTAAATTCTTTAATGCAGTTGTACAAGATGGGGGATTTAAGGATGATTCAATTCTTCCATATACTACACAAGAACGTGTATTTGAAGATTTAGTAACTGAACATCCATTACTTGAAGCAATTGGAATGCAAGATTTAGGAGCAGTAACGAAGTTTATTTATTCTGACGCAACAAAAGCGTATGCATGGGGAGAATTATTCGGTGATATTAGAGGGCAAATAAATGCAGCCTTTAGAGAAGAACAAATTGGACAACTTAAATTAACTGCATTTAGTGCTATTCCAAATGACATGCTTGAATTAGGGCCAGTATGGGTAGAGCGTTACGTTCGAACATTATTAGTAGAAAGTTATTCTGTTGGTTTAGAGTTTGGCTTTGTAAATGGTGGCGGATCAGTAGCGCATCAACCTGTAGGTTTAATGAAAGATGTAAATGCAACTACAGGTGCGGTTACTGATAAAAAATCATCCGGCACACTAACATTTGCTCCTTCTGAAAATGGTGAAGTAATTGCTGGTGAGCTTTATGAAGTAGTAAAAGCTTTATCTGTTGATGGGAAAGGAAAATCCCGTAAAGTGTTAAATAAAATTGTGATGGTTGTCAATCCTGTAGATGCAATTGGTGTGCAAGCGCGTAACACAATTCAAACGGCTAATGGCCAATGGGTAATGGCATTACCTTATAACATTCAAACTGTTGAATCTGAAGAAGTTCCAGTTGGAAAAGCATTATTCTTTGTGAAAGGACAATATATCGCAGCGATCGCAGGTGGATACAAACTTAAAAAGTTTGACCAAACATTAGCGATTGAAGATGCTACGCTTTATACAATCAAACAGTTTGCTAATGGTAAACCAAAAGATAATAAAGCAGCTCTTGTTTATGATTTGAAAATTTCTTTTACACCACCAACTCCACCAGCAACTAAATAAGGAATGATGTGAATGGATAAGGTAATTTCAAATGAAATATTACAGCAATTCAAGGATAGGATGCGATTAGGTGATGATGAAGACGACAACCTAAGACGCATCTTATTTGCATCTAATAAAGATTTAATTAGGGTTTGTGGTAATTACGATCTTAATAAAGACGAGGTGTTCAAGGAATTAGTCTTTGAACGCTCTCGTTATGTTTATAACGATGCTTTAGAGTATTTTAATCAGAATTTTTTAAGTCAGATTAATAGTTTAAGTATCGAAAAAGCTTTAGAAGAAATAAACTTGGACGGTGATTGATATGCGTCCTTTTCAGTATAAGAAACCATTGAATACGGGAGATTTTCGCAATCGAATTCGTATCGAACAACCTGTAGTAATAAAAGATGAATTAAATCAAGTAATCGAAACATCTTGGCAAGAATTAAAGAAAGCCTGGTCAATGATAAAAACGATGAAAGGTTCCGAGTACATTGAAGCTTCAGCTTCACAAGCTACACGGGTTTATCGTTTTGTGATTCCTTATACTTCTGATATTACAGAAGAAATGCGAATCAATATGAAAGGCCGTATCTTTGATATTATCGAACCGCCAATGAATGATGATGAAATGTATCAAACATTGACTATTATCGCAAAGGAGCATGTTTAATATGAACGATTTTGCGGGAGAGCTTGCTAGAGAATTACAAAGATATGCAAATGTTGTGGAAGAAGAATTAACAAATGCACAAGAAGATGTAGCTGATATCGCTGTAGATAAGTTAAGACAAAATAGTCCTAAAAAAATAGGTGGTTATCGAAAAGGTTGGCGCAAGAAAAAAGTTGATAAAGCTGTTGTTATCCATAATACAAAAGGGCAATTGACGCATCTTTTAGAAAATGGTCATGCGAAAGCTGATGGTGGACGAGTACCAGAGAAAGTACATATTCGTCCCGTTGAAGAGTATGTAATTGATGAATTGCCAAAACGTATTGAAAGGGCAATTGAATCATGACAGTAACATTAGGAGAATTTATAAAAATTCTTGAAGCTACAGGTTATCCTGTGGCTTATTCGCATTTCACAGTAACACCTGGTAATCCAGTTCCGGAGCCGCCTTATATCTGTTTTCTTGTGGATGGTTCAGCAAATTTAATGGCTGATAACAAGGTCTATCACAAGATAAATGATGTAAATATCGAACTTTATACCACAAAAAAGGACTTGGTTGCAGAAGCCAAGTTGGAAAAGGTCCTAGACGATCATGAAATACCTTATGACTCGTATGGGATTTTTATTGAATCAGAGAAATTATTTCAAAAAACATATGAAACGAGGTTGTTGTAAATGAATGAAAACAAGGTAACATTCGGCTTGAAAAATGTACATTACGTGCCATTTGATATTAAAGATTTCTTAGTTACATTTGGGACGCCAATTCCATTACCTGGTGGAGTTGAACTAACATTTGAGCCACGTGGTGATTTAATTGAATTCTATGCAGATGACATGCTTTATTACGCGGCAAGTAATAACCAAGGTTACGATGGAACATTAAGTATTGCTACTATCCCAGAAAAATTTGCTATCGATGCACTTGGTGAGGAATTAGATGAAACGGATGGCGTATTAAATGAATTAGCTGATGCAAAAGGAAAACCGTTCGCTTTATTATTTGAGTTTGATGGTGACGTGAACGCAACTCGACATGTTATGTATAACTGTTCAGCAAGTCGTCCAACACTTGCATCCAAAACAAAAACAAGTTCGGCTGAACCAAATACAAATGAACTGAAGTTTGTTTCTAGCCCAATTGTTTTAGTACCCGGTGGAAGACCAATGGTTAAAACGAAAACGACCGCTAAAACAACACAAGCAATTTATAACGACTGGTACAAAAAAGTATATGTAAAAACACCAGTAGCACCAAAAGGAGCGTAATAGTAAATGGAAAAGACAATTACAATAGACGGAAAACAAGTCCGATTAAAAAGTACAGCAGCTACTGTTAAACGATATAAAGCGCAATTCAGACGTGATTTATTTGCTGATATGTTTAAGTTAGGGATTTTGTCTCCTTCAAATCCTCAAGAGGGTTCACTAGCCACTATTGATTTAGCAAATGCAGATTTAAGTAAGCTAGATTTTGAAGTTGTATATGATTTAGTTTGGTTATATGCGAAAACAGCAAATCCAGAAATTGATGATCCAATTACATGGTTAGACGGTTTTGATGAATTCCCTATCTCAGAGATTATTCCAGAAATTATGGATATGATTCAAAGTACGATGGGCGCAAAAAAAAAATAAAGAAAAGTAATGGAGAGCAAGGGATGTTCAGTGATGAAGAATTAACCACTGATACGTTCCTTGCTCTTTGTTATAAAGCGAAATTAACGCATTGGGATTTGGAAGTCATGACAATTGGAGATTGTTTTGATTATATTGCTGAATTCGCTGAAATGGAGAATCCAGACAAAGAAAAAGTCAGAAAAGCAAACCAAAAAGACTTTGATTCATTCTAAGGAAGGGGTGAAAGAATGGCTGGAGGAAAAATCAAAGGGATTACGATTGAAATTGGTGGGAATACGCAGCCGTTACAAAACGCTTTAAAAGATGTAAATAAGCAGAGTGATAGCTTAGCGACCGAATTGAAAGAGGTAGAGCGCCTTTTAAAATTTAATCCTGGTAATGTGGAAGCATTAGCCCAAAAACAACAGTTGCTTACACAACAAATTGAAAACACGACACAAAAGCTCGATAAATTAAAAGAAGCGGAGCAGCAGGTTCAAGCGCAATTCCAAAACGGAAAGATATCGGAAGAACAATATCGTGCGTTTAGACGTGAAATTGAATTTACACAAGGGTCACTTGATGGTTTGAAAAATAAGCTTGGTAATATGAAAGCTGAACAAGAAAATGTGGCAAGTTCAACAAGACAATTAGAAACGTTGTTTAGTGCTACAGGAAAAAGCGTGGATGATTTTGCAGGCGCATTAGGTAATCGTCTTGTAAATGCAATTAAAAGTGGATCAGCTACAAGTCGACAGTTAGAACAAGCAATCGGTCTTATTGGTCGTGAAGCTTTAGGAACTGAAGCTGATATTGAAAAGTTACAACGTGCGCTACGATCTGTGGATGCTGGGAATTCAATTCAGCAAGTACGGAATGAACTGAGAGATTTACAACAAGAAGCTGGGAGAACTGAGAAAAAGTTTGAAGGATTAAAAATAGGGTTGGAAAATGTCATTGGTGGTATGGCAGCTGGTGGCGGAATCGCAACAGCAGTTGAAAAAGCAATGGATATGTCAAAATTGAAAACTAAGATTGATATCACTTTTGATGTTCCAGAGTCTTCGAAGAAATCAGTGGAAGAAGCTATTAGGGGCGTTAGTACTTATGGTATTGACGCTGAAGAAGCATTAGAAGGCGTTCGTCGACAATGGGCATTAAATAAGGATGCTTCTGATGAAACAAATGCCGCTGTGGTTAAAGGAGCGGCAACGATTGCGGCAAGTTATGCTGGTATTGATTTTAACGAACTTATACAGGAAACCAATGAAATTGGTGCAACATTAGGAATTACTAATGAAGAGGCTTTAGGATTAGTTAACACGTTATTAAAAACAGGGTTTCCACCTGAACAATTAGACATTATTGCTGAATATGGTGACCAAATGGTTCAAGCTGGATTTACAGCTAAAGAAGTTCAAGGAATTATGTCAGCTGGTGTAGACACGAAAAGCTGGAATATAGACAACCTATTGGATGGTGTTAAAGAAGGACGTATCAAAATGGCTGAGTTTGGTGCCGGTGTTGATAAATCTATGCAAGAGGTTTTAGATAAAACAAAGATTTCAGCAGATCAGTTCCAAAATTGGGGTCAAGCTATCGCCAAAGGTGGCGAGGGTGGACAAAAGGCTATGCTTGAAGCAACTAAAGCTCTAGCTGGTGTTGAAAATGCAACGGACAGAAATAAGCTTGGGACGAAAATGTTCGGGACTCTTTGGGAAGACCAAGGAAAGAAAATCATTGATACGATTCTAAAGGCAGAAGGTAAGCAAGTTGATTTGAAAAAAGGTGTAGAAGATTTACATGGAGCAACTTCTAAAATAGATGCAAGTCCAGCTGTTAAATTTCAAAAAGCAATGGAAGATTTAAAGATGGCTCTTGAACCAGTTTTATTAGTGGTAGCAGATCTTGTTTCTAAATTTGCAGAATGGGTTTCTGACAATCCGGAATTAGCAGCAACATTAGCGGCTATCGCAGTAGCTATCGGGGTGATTTCTGGTGCGGTTATGGCACTTGCTCCTATAGTTATGGCAATCATGGGCCTATTTGGTATCGGAGCAGGAATAGCGGCTGCGATTGTTGCTGTTTTTCCTCTTATTATAGCCGCTATAGCGGCTCTGGGTATTGCAATTTATAAAAATTGGGACGATATCAAGAGATGGACCATCGAGGTATGGAATTCGATTAAAGAATTTCTAATAGGAATATGGGAGGGTATATCTCAATGGGCAACTGAAGCATGGGAAAGTATTAGTGAATCTACAGCTTCTGTATGGAATTCAATTAAAGAGTTTTTAGTAGAACTATGGAATGGAATAACGGAGTCCTTATCTGAAACATGGAATTCGATTGTTGAAACTACTACGGAAACATGGAATTCAATTGTTGAGTATTTGACTGGCATTTGGGATGGGGTAGTTGAGACATTATCAGAAGTTTGGAATAGTATCAGCCAAACCACTTCTGAAGTGTGGACAGCGATTAGTGAGTTTTTCATTAGCACATGGAATGGATTAGTTGCTTTTATAACACCAATTTTACAAGGGATAGCTGATTTCTTTTCAATGATTTGGAATGGTATTTCCACAGTCATTCAAACAGTATGGGATTTCATCACACAATACTTACAGGCGATTTGGACAGCTATTTTATATTTCGCTACTCCAATTTTCGAGTCTATACGAGAGTTTTTAGCTTCGGTATGGGAGTCTATTAAAGAAAAAGCTATAGCAGTGTGGGATGCACTTACAAATTTCTTAATGACTTGTTGGAATGGAATAGTTTCAATTGCGACAACTGTATTTGATTGGATTAAAAATACAATTACAACTGTTTGGGATACAGTCAGTTCAGCAACAATGGCTGTGTGGAATGCAGTGAGGAATTTCTTACAAGCATGCTGGAATGGATTAATTGCTATTGTAACACCAATTTTTGATGCAATAAAAAACTGGATTGTGAATGCCTGGAACACGATTAGTTCCACTACAAGTGCGGTATGGAATGTTGTAAAAAACTACTTGTCTAGCTTATGGAACTCAATAGTTTCTACAGCAAGGTCTATTTTTAATAGCATTAAAGATGCTATTTCTACAGTATGGAATATGATTAGTAGCGCAAGTAGTAGCGTATGGAATGGGATTAAGTCCACACTCTCAAATATTTGGAATGGAATTAAATCGACAGCATCGTCAGTGTGGAATGGACTAACAGATGCTATTATGACTCCTGTTCGTTGGGTCACAAATGCAGTTAGTGGAGCATTTGATGGCATGAAATCAGCAGTATTAGACGTATGGGATGGGATTAAAAGTGGCATTCGTACAACTATCAATGGAATTATTCGTATTATTAATAAATTCATAGATGGATTTAATACACCAGCGGAATTATTAAATGAAATTCCAGGAGTAAGCGCTCCAACTATTCCACATATACCAATGCTTGCAACAGGTGGACATGTACTTGGTGATGGACAATTTATTGCTGGTGAAAAAGGTCCAGAATTATTTACGAAACAAGGAAATAAAGTTTCAGTTACACCATTATCTTCAAGTGAGAAATCACTTGGTATTACTGGGACTATGAATCAATTAATGGGTGATATGAGTCGTATGATGGCAAATTCCATGAGCCAGTTAGCAGGGTTAAAGACTGTTATGAGTGGCGTGTATGGAAGTATGTCAAATAGCAGACAAGCTATGACAAGTGGTGTATCAAATCAAGTATTTAATAACTCGTTTGGATCGTCCAGTGGCGGAGCAATTCCAACGCTTGGTGGCGATTTAATTATTGAAGTGCCTGTTAATTTGGAAGGAAGAGATGTGGCGCGTGCTACTTACCGATATACAACTGAATATCAAGAAAGAGAAGCAAAAAGAAACTCAGACTTTTAGGTTTGGGTTTCTTTTATTTAATAAAGAAATGAGGTGTCAAAAATGAGCTCTTTTACATTTAATAATGAACGTAAAAAGTATGTCCAAATTGCAAAAGGATGGAAAAGACCTACTTGGGCACCATTGAAACGGAATTTTCTAAGTGCCCCAGGATATCCGGGCGCAAGATTATTAAATACACAAACGGAAATGCGTGTTTTATCGATTCCTATAGGAATTATAGTTCCTGATGGTTCTGATTTAGAAACGATAAAAGAAGAAATTGCAAATTGGTTAATAACAGATCAACCAGCAGAGCTTATTTTTGATGTAGAACCAAATAGAACATATTTAGCAGTTGTGGATGATAGTTTTGATCCAGATGAATTTGTGACACTTGGAATGGGGACACTTAAGTTCATTTGTCCAATGCCATATAAGTTAGGACCTGTGCAAAAGAAATCCTTGGCGATTGAAAACAGTGACTTAAAGACTAGTTTTCTTAATAAAGGTTCTGTGGAGTCTAATCCAATTATTGATATAACGGTAGGCGCACAAAGTCCGTTCCTTGAGGTCTGGAATAATGATGAATACTTCAGGATAGGTTATCCCACAGGTGTGAAAAATCGTGTCGTGAAACAAAATGATCGTCTTATATGGGACGAAATGAAGAGTTTAACTCCTTGGACTGCTGTAACTGGTCAAATAGGAATGTATAAAAGTTCAGGGTTTATGAAAGTGTGGCAAGGATACGCTTTTACACCTGATTCGTATGGAACGGGAGCGAATGATGAGTGGCATGGTCCATTTATGAAGAGAACCATTCCTAATACAGGCGGGGTGATTCAAGACTTTAAACTTGATGTGCAAATGCATTTTCAGTCTGAACATGAACACTGGAACAGAATGGGCAAAACGGTAGTAATGCTCTTAGATACTAACGACAACGTAATAGTTGAACTAGCGATGGCTGATGAATATATGAGCCATACTATGACAACGGCACAAGCAATTATTGATTCAGGAGGTTCTAGAAAATGGATTGCTGACGAAATGGGCATGTACTCTGATACATTTAACGATTTCAGAGGACATGTTTCAGTAGCCCGCAGAGGTAAAGAGTGGAGCTTCTATTTTGCTAAGTATCGCAAGAATACTGAGATAGATGATGCTAGTTTTGTCCGTACTTGGAGGGATGAGTCTGACAGCAACCCTATGACAGCTAGACCGATAGCAAAAATAGCCGTAGGGTGTATCACTTATGGTTCTCATCCCCCTGCTGATATTGCCTTCATTGAAGATGTGAAGTTTTGGAATATTAATACTTTAACAATAGATGAGACTCCTTATATTTTCGATATAGGAGACAAAATACAGATAGACACAGAACGATCATTAGTAACAATAAACGGCACAAATGCAATTGCATTAAAAGATATATTTAGTTCATTCCCTGTTATAAAGCGGGGACAAAATGAAGTTATAATACGACCAGCTAATGTAGGATTAGCAGAATTAAAATATAGGGAGCGATTTAGATGAGGTCACCAAGTGGAGATTTACATGTTGTTGATTTTAAAACAAATCAAATCGTTTCAGTTATACAACCTAAAGACTATTGGGATGACAAACGACATTGGGAAATTAAAAATAATATCGATACACTAGAATTTAGGGTATTCGAGAATACAGATCATGCAACGACACTTGTACAACAAAATTTAGTACTAAAAGAAGTACGTGGTGGTAGAATCGTCCCTTATGTCATTAAAGAAACGGAAAAAGATTCTAAAGATAGATCGTTAATGGTTTATGCATCTGGTGAATGGATCCAGCTTGCTAAAGCAGGAATTATCGAGCCACAAAAAATAGAAAGTAAAACATTGAAACAATGTATGGAAATAGCTCTTAAAGGGACAAAGTGGACAATAGGTAAAACTGAACATGACGGAGCGCATTCAATGGTAATTGAAGAATTTACTGATCCATTGGATTTACTTAAGAAAATTGCCGCTTCATTTGAATTAGAAATTCAATATCGTGCTGAAGTTGTTGGGGCTAAAATCGTTGGGCGCTATGTGGATATGGTTCGGAAACGAGGAAGAGATACAAGAAAAGAAGTAACCTTTGGTAAAGATTTAATAGGAATTAAACGTATTGAGAACTCTCAAAGCATTTGTACAGCCTTATTAGGCTTTGTAAAAAAAGAAAATGGAGAATTCATTACAATCTCATCCATAAATAAGGGGGTTCCTTATCTTGTAGATGATGCAGCTTATCAACGCTGGAATGAGAACGGAAAACATAAATTTGCTTTCTACACTCCACAAACAGACGACCAAAATATGTCTCCGGAGAGACTTTTGACTCTAATGAAAACGGAAATGGGTAAGCTTGTAAATACTTCTGTTTCTTATGAGGTCGATACACAAAATATAGCAAGAATACCTGGTTTATCACATGAAGAAATCAATGAAGGCGATACAATCCGAATCATAGATAGAGGTTTTACACCTAAGTTGTACCTTGAAGCACGTGCTATCGTTGGTGATGAATCTTTTAAAGACCCTACACAAGATAAATATGTGTTTGGTGATTATCGTGAAATTGTTGATTCGAATGAAGAGTTACGTAGAATGTACCAAAAGGTACTTAGTTCATTGTATGACAAAGTTCCACAAGACTTATTTGACCAATTAAAAGACCGAGTAAACGAACAAAATGAAACCATTATTGATGCTAAAGATAAAGCTGATCAAGCTCAAAAAGAAAGTCAAACTGCAAAAGATTTAGCAGAAGCAACGCAGAAATATATGGAACAGAACATGGTTGATATTATAGAACAACCTACAGCTCCTACTGAGAATTTACGAGACGGTAAAACTTTGTGGATAGATAATTCTGACCCTGAAAATAAGGTGCAGAAACTTTGGAAAGATGGACAATGGCAAAGAGTTACCCCTGATACAGGACCATTGCAGCAAAGTATAAAAGATGTTCAAAAAGATATTGAAACTACTAAAACAGAATTAAACAAAAAGGTTCAAGAAGCACAAGATCAAGCGACAGGACAATTTAACGAAGTACAAGAAAGTTTACAGGGCGTTAGCCGTACAATTTCTGATGTGCAAAACGAACAAGGTAATATAAATAAAAAAGTGACTCAAATAGAGCAAACAAGCGAGGGTGTTAAAACTTCTATTGAGTTGTTAACGAAAAACGATGATGAAATTAATAATAAATTAAATGTGGTTGAATCAACTGTGGAAGGTACAAAAAAGACAATTTCTGATGTGCAGCAAACAACAAGTGAGCTTAAGAAAACAACAACTGAAATTAAAGAACAAGCTGGTAAAATCAGTGAAAAATTAGAGAGTATAGAAACAAAGGTTGATAATACAAAACTTGACGGTCGAAATTCTCTTAAAAACTCTAATTTTTCTAGTTATATTGTTAATAATTCTATAGGTTGGGATAACTCTTTAAATGGTAATCTTTATGCTTCCGTTTGGGGAAGTGGATATAATGGTGGCGTAGCAGATTCAAAAAGAGGTTATCACGCTCACCTAGATACAACTACTTTTGGTTATCCAGTTGTAGTATTTATCAACAAAAACAGTATTATCGGACAAAAAAATAGATGGATGGGTATATCAGGAGATGTGATTGCTGACTTTGCAAGAAACAATGTTGCAGGTAAAGAAATAACTATCAGTATGGATATTTGGTCAGACACAAAAGATTTCAGGGTTAACGGGGGACTTTATCACTTTATTGAAGGTAACACAGGACAAAGTTTTCACAGTGGTCAATATGTGTTTAATGTAAGTGAAGTGAATAGATGGGAACGCTATACATTTACTATGAAACTTCATAATAAGTATGACATTTCTAAAGTAGCTAGATTTTATATATATGGCGGTGAAGGTATTGAAGGTACAGCATATGTAAAAAATGTCAAACTTGAATTAGCCAACATCGCTACAGCATGGACACCAGCCCCTGAAGACCAAGTAACAACTGATGAGTTTTTCAAGAAAACAACTGAGATTGAAAAAAGTGTGGATGGTGTTAAAACTACTATATCAACTGTTCAAAAAGATCAAAATTCGATGCAATCAACTCTGAATAAAGTGGAACAGACTACGAATTCGAATTCCCAAAGCATTACATCGTTATCACAAACGCAGGGTAAACAAGGAGAAATTATTCAGCAAAATACTAGCGATATCACGCAGTTGAATAATCAAATTAAATCTAAAGTCTCTGATACCCAAATGCAGGACTATGTAGGCGGACTAGGTAGCACCAATATAATTGCGAACTCAGCATTTGAAGATAGAGTAATCAATTCTAGCTCTGGTATTGTTGTTTCTAGAACTCCTAGCCTTTCAAAATGGAAAATACAAGGAACAGGAACTAATAAGACTGTAATAGTAGATTCTGCAAGAAATCACGATGGATATAATTCTGTTAAGATTTCGAGTTCGGGTTATGATGCTAGTCAGTTTGTAGGTATAGCTCAAACATTCAGCGTTTCTCAAAATAGTGGTAATTATGTATTTTCGGCTTGGTTTTACGTTGAAAATAAAGCGCTTCTTGAAACAGAAGGTGGAGTTATTAAACTACAATTCTTCAATGGTTCAACTAGTGTAATAACTATACAAACTGAAATACAACCTAAATTGGTTAATACCCAATGGGTACGAATTGATGTGAAAACAACTGTTCCAAATACACCTATAACATCATTAAGAGCTGATATTTGGGTGAGAAGAAACGGTATAATCTGGGTGTCTCAACCGCAATTACAGCAAGGTATTACTCCTTCTACTTTCATGGAGAACCCGAAAGATTATGCTAACTATGACCAACTCGTAGGCGAGATTGCTAAGAAAGTAGCTACCACAGATTTTAACTCTAAGGTATCAACTCTTGAAACAAGCATAACCCAGCAATCTAACCGTATTGATTTTAAGGCAGAGAGAACGGATGTTTACACCAAAACAGAAGCTAACGGACAATTTGGAAGTAAGGCTATTGTAGATTCTCATACAAGCTCTATATCTTTAATGTCTGACCAAATTAATCAACGAGTTGTTAAAGGTGAGATAGCTTCTACAATTAACCAAACAGCTCAAAGCGTATTGATTCAAGCTAACAAAATTTATTTAGATGGATTTATTGAAGCAAAACATCTAAAAGCTCAGACTCTTCAAGGAGTGACTATCCAGACTGCACCCCAAGGTTCTGGTAATAATCAGATTCGTCTAAATGCTCAGAACATGACATTATATGGAAGGGGAGCTAACAGAGGTTACTTCGGGTTCATCGAGAACTCTAACGGTAAGATTCGTACAGCGTTAGCTTTAGGTAACGATTACACAAATAATAATAATGTAGAAGGTTCTCTATTCTTAGAACACAATACACCAACGAACAACAACTATAAGTTAACTGATGCTCGTATTGGTATCGCTACTAGCCGTAACACAGATGGCTCTATAAACATGAATAACTATATTGCTTTCCAACCATACGGTACCTTATCTATTGCTTCTAGTTACGGTATAGACCTTAGAACTACTGGTTCTAATCTATTATTGGAAACACAAGGAAGCGGAAACAGTATTGATATTAATTCGTCTTCTCACATTTATAATACAGCAGTATCAGGTAACTTCTTCTTTAGAGCAAAACGTAATACAACTGCTGAAGAATGGAGTGCAAGACTTTACGATAATAGCGGTACATCAGACTTAGACTTTAACTTAGCTAATCTGGTAACACTACGTGTAGCTAGACAGTATCCTTATTCTCAAGATGGGTTACAAATCAAGAATAACAAAGGGAATGCCTGGGAGTCATTATCTTGTGGCGTATTGAAATACAGCTCTTTGTCTCAACGATCTTCTAGAGATTTAAAGACCGCAATTAAATATATTGAAGCTATTAATCCACTGGACAAACTTATGGAGCTTACACCTCGTCAGTATTACATGAAATCTGATATAAACAAATTGTATGAGAAGCGACAGGAGATTATCGATAGCGGATCAGGTGAGAGAACCCCAACTTATAAGGATATTCCTTTGCAATATGGATTTATCGCTGAAGAAGTCCCTGATGAATTTGCTACCCCTAACCGTAAAGCAGTTAACATGTATCCTCTTATCACTATGGGGATTGCAGGGACTCAGGAAGTCTATAGGAAACATTTGGCTTTAGAGGAAACAATCAAGGCGCAAGGGGACAGAATCGCAAAGTTAGAAGAATTATTACTACAACAATTAATAAATAAGAAACCAGAGCAGCAATAACTGGTCTTTTTATTTTGAATCAAATACGGCATTTAAAACAAATCAAGCGTGCATAAGCAGGCTTTTTTCTTTTGCTTGAAAGGGGATGAGAACAGTGGAGGAACAGATTTTCAATTCAATGATTCAACAAGGAGCATTCGCAGCGTTATTTGTGTGGATGCTTTTTACTACGCAAAAAAAGAATGAACAGCGTGAAGAACAGTATCAAAAAGTAATCGAAAAAAACCAGGCAGTCATCGAAGAACAGGCAAAAGCATTTGGTTCACTTTCAAAGGATGTATCAGATATTAAACAAAAAATTATGGGGAATGGTGACGACAAATGAAAAAATCTATTAAAGTATTAGCCTCAATTTCTACTGCAGCTATCATTGTATTTACTTCAACAGGTAGTGTCTTTGCGGATAGAGAAATGATTATTCCGGGGTTACCTAAAATTGAATATCGCAATGGATATGGAGCTTATGAAGGGGTTGTTGCTCATTCTACAGCGACTCCTGAAGTACCTGCTATTAATATCCGAAACTATGAAGCAAGAACATGGCGTTCTGCATTTGTACATTATGCAACAGATTGGGATGAAACAATTCAAATTGCTTCTACTAAGTATCAAGCGTGGGGAGCTGGTCCAGTAGCAAATAAACGTTTTGTACATGTGGAATTATCAGAAACAAGTGACCCTATTAAATTTAAAAAATCATATGAAAGATATGTAAAGCTACTAGCTAAGATTTTACGTGATAGAAACATTCATCCATCCATTGGATTGTGGACGCATAAAGACATTACGTATAAGCTTGGTGGCACAGATCATGAAGACCCGTTAGGTTACTTAAAAAGTCATGGAGTTTCAGAAACAAAATTCCGTGCTGATGTATTGAAAGCATATAATGGAGATTCTATTTCAGTTGAAGCAAAACCACAGCAACCTAATGAAGTCCCTGGTGTTATTAATGAAGTGGGAGTAGCGTATGTTGATGGATACAACGTAAACCTTCGTTCTGGTCCATCCACAGCAAATAGCGTTATTCGTAAATTACAAAAAGGTGAATCATATGAGGTTTGGGGACGTCTAGGAAACTGGTTAAATCTTGGAACGAATCAATGGATTTACTATGATTCATCTTACATTCGTTACAATGGCAATGAATCTTCTTCTGTGGAAGGTAAACGTGTTGTTTCTAAGGTAGATAATTTAAGATTCTATTCAAAACCTTCATGGGCTGACAGAGACGTTGCAGGAACTGTGGATGCAGGATATGGATTTACCATTGATGAGAAAATTATGGTGGATGGCTCGCCGCAATATAAAGTTCATAATTCAAAAGGACAAACATTCTACCTTACCGCTAGTGAAACTTATGTAAGGGTGATATTATGAAGTGAGGTAAATAGTTGTAGAAAAAAGGTTAACTAATTGAAAGAAGGAAGACTTGTACTACAATTAGTAATATGTTTATTAAGGAGAAATAATAATAATCAGAAAAAATGCACCTACTAAGTTGAAGGTGCATTTTTATTTCACTACTGTCGAAGCTGTTTTAGTGTATCAGTTGAAATGCGTGTTGTGCATGGGTGTCACAATGAGTCAATTATTGCAGTGCAGTTCTCAAGGGGGCTCTTAGTATTTGATAAGGTTTATAATAGGGATATGAACAAAAAGTTGACTTATGATAGAAAAAATTGAGTAATCTATTTAGATTGTAAAGTTAATGCTTTTTTTCCCTCATATTCATAACTAGTTTTAAAATCTTCTTTTGGTGTGGAAAAAATAAGTTTGTCTGATCTTAAGGGATCAAGAAAATAGACTAGATCTTTATCATATCCAATTACTACAACTACGTGGGTATCGAAATCTACAGTAACTTCTTTGTTAGAAGGTGTTTTCCAGGTGAAGTTAAAAACATTCGTTGCAAATGAATTTGTAATCCAGGTGGTAACAGGTTGATCATTATCTATTGCTTCTTCAATTTTTGAAAAATCAGAGCCTGTTAGATCGATTACATTATTTGTATAATTGTCTAGCAATTTCTTGAGAGGAGCGGGATCAACGCCGTAGCCAATAGGGTTTTTGGTGCCACCAATAAGCTTTTGTAATAGCTCATTATCCTCATTTGGATCTTTACCTTGATTTTTAATTATTTCGGTTGCTAAATTTTCGTCAATTACTTGTTTTGGAGCGCTCATACTACCAACAAATCCTTCAGACGGGTCGCCCCATAGTGCTTCTCGTTTTAAAGAGTCTAGACCGTTTTCTATCAGAACTGAAGTGTTATCTCTTATATTATAGTACTGAATATCTGGTGTAGATTGAGGCAATTTATCAGCAAGTTCCATTTTATTTACATTTACATCATGATAATTTAACATTATGGATGCTGAGGTCACTTCACAGCCATTGGGTAATTCAGGTTTTTGTTTAATTTGTTTTAATTCTTTAATTTTATCTGTGTTTTTTAGGAAATGTTTAGAACCCCAAACAATTGAGCTGAGATAGACTGTAGTTATTACTAAGAATATTGTTATCAGGCTTGTTATTATTGTGATTTTTTTCATTGTTTTTTTCCTTTCTAATAATCATTTAAGTTTGTATATACATAGAAATACAAAAAACCTCTACTCAAAAAGGAGTAAAGGTTTATGCATGTGATAAAATAAATCGTTGGAAGCGCTCTTTCTATCATAATACATGCCCGAAAGAACGCTTGCATACCTCTCCCTCGTTGAGTTTTAGCACTGTACAGCATAGGTTTGAAACCAGCTACATTAAGAAGGGCCTTCATTCCGACCGTTCTTGTTGACCCATTGGCATCTCTCGATATTTTTGGGCAGCAGCGTTTCTCTATACAGGAGCCTCACCTAACAGAGACTATTTAGTTGCACTTTAAATATAAAAGCTAATATATAGGAATTCAACAGTTTTATTTATGAAGTTTTTAGAAAATACAAGATGTAAAATGCGGTAAATATCGAGGGTTAAGCGAGTTACAGAATATTTCATAGAGGATTGTGACAATGATGTTGGCAATCCTCTATTTACTTGTAAGATTATTTGATTAGAATTATGAAGTGAGGTAATGGAAGTAGGATGAGATCAAAAAGGAGTCTGCTATTCTAAACAGGCTCCTTTTTTTAATCTAGCTCTATTATTCTGTTACTTTTTCAATAATAGGTGACAACGCAATAGGTGAAAGTGATATAGTCATTGCTGTAAATTTAACATTTAATTTATCTTTTACAGTATAAGAATTATCCTTAGGAACAGGGACGATTAGTACTTTATTTTCGCTTACTAAGTTCCACCAGTTTTCTTGATATAACAATGCTTCTTCTAGCGTTGGTGTATCTATAACAGTAATATAAGTTGCACTAAATGATATAATACACTTTATACTACGCAATGTGTATGTGAAGAGATTTTTTAACAAAAGAATAGTTTTATGAATAAAAAAAAGTATCTGATTTTATAGTTATATAATTATATATTGATTTATGCATTTATAGATGTTAGTGTAAATATACACCGTTTCTTATTTATCTATGAGTAGTGTCTGTAGAACGAATAGAATAATTTGAAAAAAATCCTCTTTTGCATCTATATGGAGAAGGGGATTTTTATTTTTATGAGATTTAAAATTTACTTTTAGATAATGCTTTTAAAATTGGAACAGTTTGCAGCAAAGAATGGTGTGTATGCAAAGGTACAAGTTTTGTTAGAATTTTAGCTTGAATAAAAACAGCCACATTACCAACCACAAAACAGCCACGAAACAGCCACAAATTAATAACAAGTAGTGATATCACAGAAAAACATTATCAGATAAACGTGCATTTAATGCGATGCGTGAAACGAAATGAAACCATATAAAACGAAGGTATATTTTCCGCACACAAGTTCACCAATGGGAACGCGATCAGTACATGTCTCTATACTAAGAGACTTAAACCCTTGATACGACTGGTATCAAGGGTTTTTTATCTATGAGTAGTATCTATAGAACGAATAGATAAATAAGAAAAAAATCCCCTTGTGCACCCATATATAGAAGGGGATTTTTCTTTTCATGAGATTTAAAATTTACTTTTAGATAATACCTTTAATATAGGATCGATAAGCTTACTTCATATATAGGGTTCATTAGTGGATATTTTGATTGTTTTGAGATTTGATGATGGAACATATTAAAACCCCCCTCTTGGCCCTAATTTATCAATTAGATAGGAAATCCCTTCAATATGATCACCAACAATTCTTGTTGTGGATGGTGGCAAAGTAATTTTGTTTTCTGAAAAATGTTTATCTGGTCTAATTCGATTCATCTTATCTACTTCTACACGATGAACGTTCTTTATATTATAGCCATTTAAAATTGCTTTAATTTGACTAACTACAGGAGAAGCAAGAGTTTCAAAACCGATTCCAGTAATGCATTTTTTACTCAATGCATGAGGGACAGCAGTAGTAGAACCTATACCTAAATCTTTACGATTACAAGCTAGATTAATTCCATATTTACAAGCTGTAACGGGATGTAACGGGAAACGATAAGTTAGATAATGTTCTAAATCATTTAATGCTACATCTACACCTTGTTGTACAGCATGAACAAACGGTAATAAGTCATTTGCAGAAATAACGAAGTCGCCATCAATAAAAAGTAAAATATCACCTCTGGAAAAGTAAGCACCTATAGCGCGACCTGTGTCATTTCCAAGTATTTCTTTATAAGAAATAACAGTTGCCCCGCTTTCAATTGCCAATTTTTCTGTAGCATCAGTAGAACCATTGACTACTACAATAATTTCCAGAGGAGCTAGTTTTCGGGCCTCTGTAATAATATTTTTTATAGTTTTTTCTTCATTTTGAACAGGAATAATAACAGATAATTGTTTATTATTATAAAGGGGGGATGTTTTTTCAGCCCCTAAAGTGATAGTAGGAAGAAGAGATGTTTTTTTAAATTTTAATCCTTCTAAAATATCACGTCTTCTATCTCCATCGGAATAATTCGCGCGTGGATTTTGTAAATCTGTAAGCCAATGAGATATCGCTTCAACATGATTTCCAATAATCCTTTTTTCTGAAACAGAAAGTGTATTAGGTGTATTTAAATGTTGGGCAGGATTATATCGATTTGGAGAAATAACATCTATTTCTAAATCGTTATGAATTTTAAACTGATGTTGAATAATTTTTAAGAGAGCCAAGGTAGGGTTAGCTAGACAATCAGCACCAATTATATGAATAACTTCTTTAGTTAAAGCGTGTGGGATGGAAACTAATGAATCAATTCCTAAATCTGGCCGGTGAAAAAATTGGTTAGTGATTTGTCTCCATACAGTTGTAGAATGAGGTTTTTGTTTTTTATAAAAAATATAGTTTAAGTTATTTAATATGACATCAGCCTGTCCAAGGAATAAAGGATTAAGAAATTCTTCTAATGTAGAGGGATTAATTGTAAAATCTGCGTCAGCAAATAAAAAAATATCCCCTTTTGCCTCTTTTGCCCCAATAGCACGTCCTACATTATGACCTAGTGGAGAAGGGAATTCTAATACCGTACATTTGTGGGATTTTGCAATTTCAATTGATTTATCACTACAGCCATTAGCTACAATAATAATCTCAAGGGGATTTAATTTTTTATAATTTTCTAGTATATCATGTAATGTACCCTCTTCATTATATACAGGAATAATAATAGATAATGATTTTCTTTTCATAAAATCACTCCCTTTAAATTTAATTCAATACTATTAGTATTTATATGCGAATAATATGAAGGAGGTGTTAACAAGTTTCTAGGTGATGTTCTTAATATAAGTTTCGCTACCTTGTGTGTAGTTTTTTAGTGATAGTAGCCAAAATACAGTCTCACTTAAATTTAACTATATTTTGACCACTGACCACAAAAATGACCACATACTTAAAATAAATTAAATACATTCAATGCATGAAAAAAATATTATATTGTATTTTCTTTGCGATAGAATACATAACAGTAATATAAGTTGCACTAAATGATATGATATACTTTATACTACGCAATGTGTATGTGAAGAGATTTTTTAACAAAAGAATAGTTCGATGTAAAAAGGACGGGGCTGTCCCAAAAGCCCCTTTAAAATAATAAAACCCACGGAGAAAATTTATTTTCTCCGTGGGTTTTATTATTTTTTCGGTTTTCTTCCTCAAACGAGCAGTTCTTCTCCGCTTGTTTGAGGAAGTTGTGGACTATCGCGACTAGCCCATTTTATATTTGAGAACATTATACTGTTTATCAAATTATAAATATAATGTGCTTTTTTGCATCATTACATGAAATATTGAAGTATTTGAGGAAGAATTTTTATGGGAAAATGTTAAACATAGAAAAAGTGTTTGATGTACAAGGTGGTTAATTATACTAATAATTGCTGCTTTTTGATAAAGAATGAAGGTCATACTTTATCCCGTATAGGGTACATAGTCACTAAACGATAATCTCATATGTAAATGCAAATAGAATAAGTTTTCATTTAAGATGGGGGTTATTTAGAAATTTAAAAAACATTTTTAGGAGAGTGAAAGCATGGATAAAAACAAAAATAAAAACAAGCCTTTATCTAAAAAGGTAGGAACAGGGACGAGTTTAATATTAGCGGGCTTAATTGCTTCTAGCGCTGTACCATCTTCGACTTTTGCAGAAGAGAAAGACAAAATGAAAACAAATATAAAACTAGAAACTTCGAACTCTAGCCCAAGGGCGAGTATTGGAACAGGTTATATAAATAAGATCGTTAATTTAAGTAACAAAGACGGTGTACTAAATTTTAAAAGTACATCTAAGTCATCGATTGCTATGGGAGTGGGAACCCAAACGAAAACCACTATTGATGTAGATCCTGAAATTGCTGATGAATTCTTCTCTACCCCTGGTTACGAGAAATATATCGGTGGCAGTGTAGATCGATTGAGTGGGATTGGCATAGGTAATGATAATATTGCAATGTCGGAGTTATGGAATAAACCTACTGGAATACTTGCAGGATCGGATACAGCTAAATATGATGCGAAAACACACTCTATTGTTATTTATAGTAATAAGTCAATTGCAAGTGTCACAACTTATCAAAATGTAGTTTTGACACTTGATTTAGGACGTTGGAGCAAGGACACAGGTCGTGTGGTAGAAAGAAAAAATAATTACGGTTTCATGCTTCAATCTAGTCCAAATGATTTAGCTGTTAACTGGTCTTGGAGTGGTGCATATTCGGTCTTACTCGAAGATGTTGAAGACTCTTGGATTGAGAATAAGGTAGAACCTACAACAATTAAATCAGACGATGATAAAGTGTTTTATGGAAATGGAAAACAAGATAGAGTCAATGAGCATGAAACTGATTATTCTGTAGAGTTATCGTTAAATAATAAAGTTATCATGCATCCAATGAATGATGATGGAGATTGGATGATAGATTTATCTGATTACTCAATACCAGATGGTGAAGTAGTTTCTGCGAGGGTGGTTGGAATAGAGAAGGAAGAGCACCAGAATGGGAAAAAAAGTACGAAATATTCTGAAAAAACTAGATATACTATTGGAAAGGATTCTGTTCCTTGGGATAAATGGACTGTAAAAGCACCAAGTCTATCTGATACTTATGATGAAGAAACATTGATTACAGGAACGTTACCACAGCAAAATGTACAAAATGGTCGTACGTATACGTATGTGGTAGAGGTTGACGGAAATGAGATCTTCCGTCATGACTATGATGGGGATAATGATGAGTTTGCTGCACCAATCTTCGATGATTATTTGAAGAAAGGTCAAAAAATCACATCGTACGTAATTGGCCATGAACCAGATCAACAGGATAAGAAAAGTGATGTAACAGAGACAGTTGTTAAAGAGAATCCGGATCAAGAAAGTGGATGGGATAAATGGGTAGTAAATAACGCGACAATTGATAACGCAGTGGAGAACAGCGATAGCATTCAGACTACTGTTCCAATTCAAAGTAAATTTAATTCTCGTAGCTATGAATTACAAGTCTATGTAAATGATGAGTTAATAGATATGAAAAAGGAAATTAGTTATCTTGGAAGTGAGTTTGTCTCTGCATTACCATCAGGACAACAACTGAAGGTTGGAGATAAAGTTAAGGCAATCGTGATTGGCCATGAGCCTGACGAACAAGATAAACAGAGTGAAGAGACAATTGTGACAGTCAAAGATGAGTCTAATTGGGAAGCTTGGGAACTTGCGGACCCAACGCTGAATGAAGTGACAAATCAAGATCGAAAAGTAACGGGACATATATCAGCTCAGTCTGTAGATTATAATCGTAATTATGAATTACAAGTAAAAGCAAATGGTAATATCGTAGCAACTGAATCCGTAACAAGTGATACAGATTACGAAATCGCTTTACCTGATGATGTAAAACTGTACGAAAATGATGAAGTTTCCGTTCAAATTATTGGTCATCAAGAAAATCGTGAAGATAAAGTAGGTAAAGAAGTTAAGAGTAAAGTAAAAGATGGATCAAACTGGTCAGACTGGACAGTAACATCACCAGGATTAAATGAAGTGTCAGACAATGCGAAAGAATTAACAGGACATATTCTAGAACAAAGCACAGAATATGGTCGTACGTATGAGTTAGAAGCATTTATAAATGGCGAGTCAATCGATAAGCAAAAAGTAAATGCAAATGAAGATTATAGCTTCACTTTACCAGAGGGAACAGAGCTGAAAGTTGGAGATAAAGTAGCAGTTCAATTAATCGGCCATCAAGAAGGTAAAGAAGATAAAGTAAGTGAAGAGACAGTACAAGAAGTAAAAGATGGATCGAACTGGTCAGATTGGACAGTAAAAGAAGCAACAATTAACGATATATTTGAAAATGACCAAAAAGTGACTGGACATATGCCAGAACAAAATACGGAACATGACCGTAATTATCAATTAGCTGTTTCAGTAAATGGAACTGAGGTAGGGAAATTTGATGTTTTAGCGAATGAAGATTATGAGATCACGTTACCAGAGAATATCAAATTGAAAGAAAAAGATACTGTGGAAGTAAAAGTAATTGGCCATCAAAAAGGAAAAGATGACAAAGAGAGTAAAGTAGTGTCAACGATTGTTCAGAAAAAAGAATTGCCAACAACTTCACAATTTAACATCGGTTATTGGGAAAACTTCGGTCTTGTATATGAAGGTCAAATCTTCAATGAAGGCTGGGATATGAGCGATGCTTCTCGTATCAGTAAAGACGTTCAGTTACTGAATGAAAGTGGAACAGTTGTAAAAACATTAAAAGCAGCTAACACTGACTGGTATGAAAAAGGAGTGTATAATGGTTATCAACTTATTGTTGATAATGATACATTAGGAGATTTACCGGAAGGAACCTATACTTTACGTATGCAAGTGAAGATCGATGGTTCTGTAGTAGGAGAAACGGATTTAGAATTAAAACGTCAGCTAGCAAGAATGGGCTCAATGCATGATAATTATGCGGACATGGAAAAAGTAGTGTTAAAAGAAAATGTTGTTTCGCCGGTTGTAATTAATAACCATCCAGGAATTAATATTTCTAAGATCGAAAAAGACGCTAATGTCCAACAATTCAATAAATATTGGAATAAAGAAGGACAATTAGTATTTGATGGTTACTTTAATATGGAAGAATCTTTGAAAGAAACAACGAAAAAATTAACAATTGTGGATAATGAAAACAATGTAGTATACGAAAAAGAAGGGTTACGCGAGGCGCCAACTTCATGGGGCGTACCGACAAACGTATCTGATGACAATACGTTCCAAGTGATTGTCCCAAATGAGTTTAGTGACCAAAAGCAATATAAATACACAGTGTCTATTATTAGTTCTGACGGGAAAGAAATCCTATCAGCGCCTTTAAACTAAATAATTTGATATCAAAAGAGGTTGCTCATAAGTTGATTTTATTCACTTATGAGACAGCCTCTTTCTCATTTTTTAATTAAAGAGTATTCGGTCGTATTAGAATGAAGAATTATTCCTTATCAAAAAGAAGAAAATTATTTTGGAATCGCCATGGTTTTATGTTTCATCTGGAGTGCGGTTTTTTATTTTCTGATCGCATCTCTTCCGAAGCTTCTTTTTCGCGGTTCACCCAGAAATGAAGTGAATCCAATGTACTAGAAATCGTTCAAGAAACCTTACTTCTTCAAGCGATTTAAGAAAAGTTTATCCCGTATTAACGGGCAGTAAGACTCTCGCCTCAACATTCGGCGAATACGAGGAAGTTAGGTGGGAGATAACTGCCCGTAAAAGCCCGAATAATCAGTGGGGGATGGACAAAAACCCCACTGATTAAAGTTTCACTTTATTACAGATGATGTTGTTTCTATTGTTGCGAGACATTTTGAATCTCGAGATCAGGCGACTTCACAAGAAAAGAAACCATTATGAAATTGATTTAAATGATAATGTCTTCAACCTATGTTGAGGACATTTTTTATGGAGAAAGGAATGTTGATGAATAAAGCGCTTCATAAAAAATGAATCCATTATCTCATAAATATCTTTACTATAGGGAAGTAATATTTCTTCTTTAAGGATAGAATAGGATATCCGAGTAGCTTAATGTTGTATTATTATAAAGTACTGGTACATAGACATTTTTAACTAAATAATCATTTAGGGGCGATAATAATGAATAAACTAGTAGCGGGTTTGGTGCATGATAAATCGGTGTATAGAAAGATTATTATTCTAAAAAGGTTAAGTGTGGAAGAAGTATCAGTAACCTCTAAAGAGCTAGCTAAGCAACTTAATTGTTCGAATCGAACTATTATCAATGAAATTAGCGAACTCAAAAATAATCTACCTGAAAACTGGGATATAATCGGAATGAAAACAAAGGGGTATACGCTACAAAAACCACCACTTGAGTCTTTTACTCCAATCATTAGATCATTTTTAGAGGAAAGTGTAATCTATAAGGTCCTTACCGAGACATTTAAAAATAATTATTATTCCTTAGAAAAGTGGTGCCAAATTTTATATACAAATAAATCTACATTGAGAAGTAATTTAAAACAATACAAGTCTATTCTTAGTGAAAATAAATTGAAATATACATTTAGTCCAATGAAGTTAGTAGGTGAAGAAGCTCATTTAAGATATTTTTATAAGGCTTTGCTCTTTAATGTAGAACGATATACACAAATCATATCATTACCTGAAGAGCTAATGAAACAAGTCAAAAAAAATCTTGATTTTTACAATGTAAAAATAGATTATTTATTATTAAGAGTAATGATGTATGTTTCAATGCATAGAATCACTAGTAAAAAATTTATAACTAAAAAAATTAAAGCTAGCTTTTTTTGGGATTCTGATCAAGCAAATTGTTTCGATAACATAATTTCTGAAATTGAGAGCTATTGTATGGTGAAATTATCTGAAAACGAAAAAGATACATTAAATCTTTTCTTCTTCTTTTTCTCAGATAGTAAAGATCAACAAAAAAAAGACATTATGCAATATCTTGAAAAAAAACATGAAAAACTGTATAAGGTTTTTATAGAGCTAATTGATGTGCTTATTTCTAATAATGAAAGGCATAATATAGAACTTGAACATTTAAAGTTGGAATTATGTGTCGAATTTTGTAAAATTTATCTTGCAAAACATTATGGTTTTTCTTTGGAATATTTATTCACTCCACCTAATTATTTATCTAATAGATTACAAGAGCTTTATGATTCAAATTATAAGAGTGTTTCTATGTGGAATAAAACTGTAAATCGTAATCAATTTAATGAATATGAAATAAGTCGTCTGGCACAAATGGTAACGTATATTTTATGTTTTATCTACCCTAAAAAAAATGTGTTATTTATTTTTAGAGGAGATGGAGTATATGAAAAACTAGCCTATACAACATTAAAGGATAATTTTGGAGCGTCAGTGAATATTCATAGGGAACCAGATAATATAACAAAGTATGATCTTATAATTACGAATTATGACGATTCTTACTCTACTGGGATACCTGTGCTGTTTATTTCACACACTTTCAAGAAAAAAGACATAGAGTATATCAATCAGTTACTCTTTAATTAGAATTTGTTTCCTAACTCTACTAGTGTAAGCGGGACTTAATGCGAATACTTTAGTTGTATAAGTTAAAGTGAATTCTAAAGGAAAAGAAGCTGCCCCTAATGTGATATGCTCTCCTTAAGGCAGATAGGTTAAAAACAAAAATCTGTTGTATCTTAAGGGGGGTTCGATGTCAAAAATACGATATTGTCCTGAATTTAAGTTAGAGGTATTGCTTGCTTATTAAAAAGGAGATTATACATTTAAAGAAATTTGTAAGAAGTATCACGTTACGAAATATTTATTTTACACCGCAAAGAGGAGTCTTTCTTATTTTATGAAATATATTTTCTCTGCTTATTTATCCCGCTATTTGCGGGCAGTAAGACCCCTACCTCAAAATTCAGCGAAAGAAAAGAAGTTAGGTGAGGGATGAAGAAAACCCCCACTGATTAAAGTTTCACTTTATTTATATGACAAACCTCTGCGATTCCCACGGAAGTTTGTCAACAATCTGGTAATAATCCAATAAAAAATCCTCGACTTGAGTTGAGGATTTTTTGTTGGATTAGCGTTACTAGATAAATGAAATAAACTTATTAACTTAAAAGCATTATCCCATTAAAAAAGAGAAGAAAACAAAGTGAAATTTCATCTTATAGGGAAAAATAGCATTATATATTTAGTAATTAGAGAAATATGTTTTGTTAATAAATACTCACCATATTACCATAGGCAATTAGAATAATACTAGGATAGGTTGTATTGCCATTGAAGCATAGTCCATTTAATGAGTATGTGATTTGAAATATTATCTCAAGTTTAATCTGGATAGCTGAGATTTTACTTTTTTTCATGATTATATGAAATTTTGTAGCGCCTCACAAAATATTTCTATGAGAAAATAATAAAGAATTTAGCCCGATTGGTGTGGGCTCATAATCAGTGAGGATGGACAAAACCCCCACTGATTAAAGTCTCACTTTATTTATATGTATTTCAGATGTTTAGTGTAAGATGAGGAATTCCTTTACTTATGCTTGACACTGTATTAAATGAGAGGATAATTCCTTTCTAATTCCGTACATAAGGTATAGGGACGCTAAACGATGGTTTCATAAGTTGATATAAATTAGGATGGAATTTTCGTTTGCAATCAGTGCTATTAGAAATTGAAACATTATTTTTAGGAGAGTGAAATATGAATAGAAAAAATGAATCCTTATGTAAAATAGGTAGGAAAAGAGTATGTAGTTATATCTCAAACCTTAAATAGTCATGAGAGTATACAAAGTATAAATCAACACCATCTATGGGAATAGGAATGAAACAAAGTACTATTCTTACAAATTCTTTAAAACTTAATATTTAAGATATCAAAAAGTGTATCTCCTAGTTGGAGGTATACTTTTAAATGGAAGGAGAAATTATGTTTCATTTACAAAACTATTTTTATTATCCATTAGAATGGATAGCGTGGATTTTAGTTGCAATAGTATTTGCAAATTTAATTTATTTTACTTCATTATCAATTTTGGGATTAAGACGTCCGAAAAGGGATTATGAAATTGTTCCAGACCAGAAAAAGTTTCTATTTATAGTACCTGCTCATAATGAGGAAGCGGTTATCGGCCCAACAATCGAAAGTTTAATAAATCAGAATTATAATCCTGAGCTGTATGATATCGTAATTATTGCAGATAATTGTACCGATAGAACAGTGGAGATTATTCAATCATACGAAAGAGCACAGGCATTTATTAATACATCGACACCTGATGAACCGCGGGGTAAACCGCATGCTATTGCTAAATATATTTCTACGAATAATTGGAAAAAGTTTGACTATATTGCATTTATCGATGCCGATAATATAGTAGATAAAAATTATTTAAGAGAGATGAACTCTCAATTAGTTGCTCGTCCTGAATTGACTGTAATCCAAGGATATTTAGGAATAAAGAATGTAGCGACTTCTATTACTGCATCTGGATATGCAGCTGTATATTTCATTACAAATCGGGCTGTTCAATATGCCAACTATTGCTTGGGCTGGAACGCAGCGATTGGCGGTACTGGATTTGTTTTGAATACGGATTATTTGGCAGAAAGAGGATGGAATCCGAGAAGTTACACTGAGGATTTTGAATTGCAAGTTGAGTTATCAATGGCAGGTGAAAAAAGTGGTTGGAATCATTTTGCTGTAGTTCATGATGAGAAACCAAATTCTTTTGTTGCTAGTCATCATCAGAGAACCCGATGGGCTCAAGGACATTGGTATGTTGCATTCTCTACGACTTGGAGACAAGTAAAATCTATATTTGATTCTAAAGGATTAATGGAAGTTTTAAGTAAGTGTGAGACACTTTTCTATTCATATTCTATGGTGCGACCTATTGCATTTTTGTTTATTTTCCTATTAGGAGTTATTGATTCTAGGCTTTTTCAATATTTGCCGGAGTTATTCTCTTTTCTATTATTTTGGTTGGCAATTGAAATATTAAACTTTTTAATTGTACCAACGGTATATTTTTTACAAGAAGCAAAAGGGTATTTTGATGATCATGAAGGTTTTTTACGAAAATTAGTCTTCTTTTTCCGTTTAGTTATTTCCTTCGTTTGGAATTCATTGACATATATGTTAGCGCAAATTGTAGGGTTTTTTACATGGTTTAAACCGCAAAATAAATGGAAGAAAACAGTGCATAATGCTACTTTTGATAGGTCATAGGGCTTAAATGTTAATAGGATTAAATATTAATAGGCTTAAATATTAATATACGAGGGGGATTATTAATGAAAAATATGAATGAAATGAAGCAAAAAAATGCGAACAAAATTGATAAAAAAAGAAATAATATAATATTTTTATCAATGATGAGCTTAATACTACTTTTCTTCTATATATCTATTTAAAATATTAATTGCTAGATATAATGTCAAAAAGAAATAAGGTAATAACTGTTTTGGGAACAAGCCTAGAAGCCATCAAGATGTTACCGATTGTAAAAGAGTTAGAAAAGAATGAAGATACTTTTGAATCTGTAGTAGTAGTAACTGCTCAACATCGAAAAATGTTAGATCAGGTAATAGAATTTTTTCAAACAAAACAAAATTATGATTTAGACATAATGAAAGAGCGGCAAGGATTAACACAAATTACAACAAGTATTTTAAATGGAATGGAGAATATTTTAAGGGAAGAGAAACTTAACATTGTATTAGTACATGGTGACACTACTACTACCATCTCATGGATAATTCTTACTGCATGATCTTCTGAGATTCAATTGCTATGATCCATTGGTAGAATGAATTGTCCCATGTTATAATCAAGGAAAGTAGCTGAATAGTTACTCATAAAAAATCGCCTCCGGTTTCGTGTTTTTGTTTGTGTGGTTACTTACAAATTATACAGGACGAGGCGATTTTTTGTGCAAAAAAGGTGCTGTCCATAAGTCGGTTTCACCGACTTATGAGACAGCACCTTCTTTTTTATGATTAATGTAAATCACGATATACGCCAATTACCTTTCCGATAACCGACACTTGTTTTAAGAGGATAGGTGCTAATGAAGAGTTTTCCGGTTGTAGACGGAAATGGTCTTTTTCTTTATAGAAACGTTTAACCGTTGCTTCGTTATCTTCTGTTAAGGCAACAACAATTTCCCCGTTGTAAGCAGATTGCTGTTGGCGTACAACAACTAAATCTCCGTCAAAAATACCAGCTTCAATCATACTATCCCCAGAAATGCGTAACATAAACACTTGGTCCGATCCAGCAACAATGTTAGCTGGAAGTGGGAAATGTTCTTCTACACTTTCAACTGCTGTAATTGGTAAACCGGCAGTAACTTTTCCGACAATTGGAACTTGAATAATAGATTGTGTTTCTGTTTCCATTCGGTCTTCGCCTAAAATTTCAATTGCACGTGGTTTTGTTGGATCGCGTCGAATGTATCCTTTTTCTTCTAGTCGTGATAAATGTCCGTGCACTGTAGAACTAGAAGCGAGGCCGACTGCTTGACCGATTTCACGTACGGAAGGTGGATATCCTTTTTCTTGTACTTTTAGCTTAATAAAGTCAAGAATGTCTTGCTGGCGTTTCGTTAACTTTTCCATGTTTTCTAACACCTCGTTTTCTTTCATTTTTCTTATTAATAAGTATAACATGTGAAAAAATATTCTACAAACATAAGTTCGAACAAAAGGTGAATTTATGTTACACTAGAGGGAAAATATAGCGAGAAAGAGGGGTTCAAAATGAATGCAATTATTTATGCACGTGTGAGTACAACAAAAGAAGCACAGGAAACATCATTATTACGTCAAAAAGATGAATTATTGCATTTAGCTGAGCGCTATCAAATGAATGTTACAAAGATGATTGAAGAGCAAGCTAGTGGTTATACAATTGAACGTGATGGTATATTAGAAGTATTGGATACGATTCGTGACGAACAAATCGATGTTTTACTTATACAAGATGAAACGCGCCTTGGTAGGGGAAATGCAAAGATTGCATTAATGCACTGTTTACATAAAGAGGGAATAAAAGTGTATACACATACGCATAATGGTGAATTACAATTATCGGATTCCGATTCGATGGTACTAGATATAATTGGTATTGTTGAAGAATATCAGAGAAAGATTCACAATTTGAAAATTAAACGTGGCATGCAACGCGCAGTAGAAAAAGGCTATCGCCCGGAAAATAATTTAAAAAATCGTCATTTAAGCATAGGACGAGAGAAAAAAGAAGTGCCCATTGAGGAAATTGTGCGTTTGCGTAGGAGTGAACTTACTTTCGAAGAAATTGCGGCAACGCTTCGTGGTTTTGGTCACAATGTTTCAAAAGCGACTGTACACCGCAGATATGTCGAGTATACAAAGCAATTGCTTGCTAAAGAAGAGTAACTATTGTATGATAATAATCAGTTTTGATTAGAAGGAGGATTCGAGATGATTAGTCACGAACTACTCGTTGAACGCATTAACTTCTTAGCGAAAAAAGCAAAAGCTGAAGGTTTAACTGAAGAAGAACAACGTGAGCGTCAATCGCTACGTGAACAATATTTAAAAGGATTTCGTCAAAACATGTTAAACGAACTGAAAGGAATTAAAGTCGTTAACGAAGAAGGTACAGATGTTACACCGGCGAAATTAAAAGCTTTAAAAAAGCAAGATAATGCAAAATTAAATTAAAAGATGGGCGGAGCCCATCTTTTTTATTTATTAAAATCGTTATTTAATAACTTTCCAGTTGTTATTTCTAGTTGCTTCTATCGTTTTATGCTTCAAAATATAGTTAGCGATAAGTTCTGACATATCTGTTGGTATGTCTTTTACTACGGGCTTATTTTGAAACATAAAGAAATTCCCGCCACCGCTTGCACGATAATTATTCATAACAACGTCATATTCTTCATTTATATCAAGAGAAGCGCCTTTATACTGTAAAGACTCTACTCTCTCACCAATTGGTTTTGAAATGTTTAATACATACGAAATCCCTTCCCACATATCGTAATTATAGTGAGCAGGCTTTGGCTCTATGTACGCAGGATTAACAATTATATCCCCATCTTCATTTAATATGAAATAAGTAGCAGAAAGTTCGAGAGCGTCTTTTATATCCGCTCCAGTTATTCTAATCACTTTTAATGTATTTGGATAAATATAATTAGAAACGATATCCCGCATTGTGACATGTTTCGGGAAACCTGGAGATGTATTATGAAACAAACTTGTACAAGAAATTGAAACATTAGCTATCTCCATCTGTATTTTATTTATGAATTCAATAAAAGGGTGATCTCGCAAACGAGTTTGCATAGTATCGGAAATTTGCATGTCCCCCTGAATAATTCCAATAGGCTGATCAAGCCACTTTTGTGTTTTCTCTTCATAATCGGCTACTAAGGACAGAATATCTTGGTCTGTCTCCATTTCTTGCACAGTCAATAATTGTGAATAACTCTCTTTTTTTACCCACTTCTGGTCTGTTTTTTCAAATGTTACTTTTATTTTTCCAACTGAGTGTCCATTACATCCGGTCTGTAAAATGGTTACACCATTAACTACAGTTTGAGAAATTTCTCGGTGCTGGTGGCCTGTTAGTAAAATATCTATACCATCAATTTCATAGCACATTGCATACCCTTGGTTTTCACCTGTTAAAGCTTCAGTTGCTACCCCGGTTTGTAAATCACGTTCAAATCCTCCGTGATAGGCTACGACTAGTAAATCTGGTTTCTCATGTTCGCGGATATAAGAAACCCATTTTTTTGTAGCCTCTAATGCATCTTCAAATAGTAAATCTCTAATATGGTGGGCTTGTTCCCAATTTGGGATGTAATGCGTTGCTACCCCTAAAATAGCAATTTTTATATTTGATTCGATATGTTTTATTATATAAGGTTTCCCGAAATAAGGTTTCTTTATGTTTTTATCTAAAATGTTTGCTGATAGATACGGGAAGTTTGCGGTATCTACAGCACTATTTAATATATTCATTCCATAATTAAATTCATGATTGCCGATAACTGCAGCGTCATACTCTAAGTAGTTGGCTAATAAGGACATTGGATTTTTCTTATTATTTTCGTATGTAACATAATGATAAGTAAATGGTGTTCCTTGAATGAAGTCGCCGTTATCAATTAAAAGAACGTTTTTATTTTGAAGACGTTCTTTTTTTATAAGTGTAGAAATTTTAGATAACCCCAGTGCAGCTGGAGAATTATCTTGGTAGTGAATTGGATAAACAGCACCATGTATATCGCTAGTTAATAAGATGTTTAAAGTTACAGTTTGATTTTGTTCCAATGTGATCCACCTTTTCTATTGTTATTTTCCAATTAATCATATCAAATATGTGAAATATATTTTGATGTGAATGTATAGAATGTGTAAAGATTCTGTAAATAAGCAATTGTGCAGCAAAATATGTGATATATTTCTTCATGTTTATGGAAGATTATTTTATAACAAAAAAATGGAGGCTTTAACATGTTGAAAAAAGTTTTTGCAATGGGTACCCCAGTTGTACTAGCGGTGGGATTATTAAGTGGTTGCGGAACGAAGGAATCAAGTGCAAGTAAAAATGAAGATACGAAAAAAGGTTATGTGCCGAAGACGTTAAATGTTCAATTTGTTCCTTCACAAAACGCAGATACGTTAGAGGCGAAGGCAAAACCATTGGAAAAGTTATTAAGTGATAAATTAGACATTCCTGTGAAGGTAAGTATTTCGACAAATTACAATACAATTGTAGAAGCTATGGCATCTAAACAAGTAGATGTAGGATTTTTACCGCCAACAGCTTATGTGTTAGCACATGAAAAGAAGGCTGCAAATGTAATTTTACAAGCACAACGTTTTGGGGTAGAGGATGAAACAGGAGCTCCCACAAAAGATTTAGTAGACTTTTATAAATCCGAGTTTGTTGTTAAGAAGGATTCTAATATTAATAGTGTAAAAGATTTAAAAGGTAAAAAAATTGGTTATCAAGATGTAACGTCATCAGCGGGATATGTATGGCCTGCTGCTGTATTGTTAAAAGAGGGAATCGATCCGCTAAAAGATGTAAAACCTGTTACATTAAAAGGTCACGATCAGTCTCTTATTGCTCTATTAAATGGTGATGTAGATGTAGCCGTTGTATTCCAAGATGCTCGTAATATTGTAAAAAAAGATTACCCGAATATATTTGATCAAACGAAAATAGTGAAATTTACGGAGAAAATTCCAAACGATACGATTTCTGTACGTTCTGATTTAGATGCGGAGTGGAGTAAGAAGTTACAAGATGCTTTCATTGAAATTGGAAAGAATGAGGAAGGCCGTAAAATCATTAAAGAAGTATACTCGCATGAAGGGTATGTTAAATCTGATGATAGTAAGTTTGATATCGTTCGTGAATATGGGAAGAAAGTAAAAACGCAATAATACATATGGAAATGGCTGCTAACTGGAAAAGTGTGTGATTTCAGTTAGTTTGCCGTTTTTCGTTTGTTGATAAAGCTTAGAAGGTAGGTAAGATGTGTGATAGAGTTTCGAAATGTCTCCAAAGTGTATCCGAATGGTACAAAAGGATTGAATGGTATAAATTTGAAAATTCCGAAAGGTGAGTTTGTTGTAATGGTCGGGCTATCCGGAGCTGGAAAATCTACACTTCTCAGATCAGTAAATCGCCTTCATGAGATTACAGAAGGGGAAATCATTATTGAAGGTGAGTCTATTACTGCTGCAAAAGGAAAAGAGTTACGACGTATGCGCCGAGATATTGGAATGATTTTTCAAAGTTTTAACCTTGTAAAGCGATCAACGGTACTGAAGAATGTACTAGCTGGGCGTGTTGGATATCATTCCACATTACGTACTACGTTAGGTTTGTTTCCGAAAGAGGATTTGGAGCTTGCATTTCAAGCGCTAAAAAGAGTAAATATTTTAGAAAAAGCATACGCTCGTGCTGATGAACTATCAGGGGGACAACAGCAACGTGTATCAATAGCTAGAGCATTAGCGCAAGAAGCGAAAATCATATTGGCAGATGAGCCTGTTGCATCGTTAGATCCACTCACAACAAAGCAAGTGCTGGATGATTTGAAAAAAATTAATGAAGATTTTGGAATAACGACAATTGTAAACTTACATTCTATTGATTTAGCGAGGCAATATGCTACACGTATTATTGGATTACATGCAGGTGAAATTGTTTTTGATGGATTAGTAGAAGACGCAACGGATGAAAAGTTTGCAGAAATTTATGGGGACGTAGCTCAGAAAAGCGAATTAATAGAGGTGGCAGTAAAATGAATGATGTGACGATGTATTCGAAAGCAATACCGAAGCCGCCGGGTAAGTTGAAACATATGTTAACATTTATTTTAGTTATTTTAATGTTGTGGGGCAGTAGTGTACAGGTAGACGCATCATTTTCAAAACTAGTAGTCGGTCTTCCGAATATGGTGGATTTATTGAAAGAAATGGTGCCACCAGATTGGAGTTACTTTCAAACTATTACAACAGCAATGTTAGATACAATACGTATGGCGATTATTGGGACGACTTTAGGAGCGGTTTTGGCTATTCCACTTGCATTATTTGCAGCAAGTAATGTATTTACTACCACATTTTTGTACAGTTCAGCTCGATTGATTTTAAATTTTATACGAACGATACCAGATTTATTATTGGCGGCTATTTTTGTAGCTATTTTTGGAATAGGACCACTTCCAGGTATTTTGGCTCTTACTTTCTTCTCGATTGGACTCGTAGCGAAATTGTTGTATGAATCAATTGAATCCATTGACCCCGGCCCGTTAGAAGCGATGACAGCCGTAGGAGCTAATAAGGTGCAATGGATTGTTTTTGGAGTGATTCCGCAAGTAAAAGCGCACTTTGTCTCCTATGTACTTTATACATTTGAGGTGAATATACGTGCAGCAGCAGTTCTAGGTTTAGTAGGAGCAGGGGGGATTGGATTATATTATGATCGTACACTTGGATTTTTACAATATCAACAAACTGCTTCTATAATTATGTATACTCTTGTTGTTGTTTTGTTAATTGATTACATTAGTACATTGTTGCGGGAGCAATTATAATGAGTAGAATGACGATGATTGTGTCAAAACCGAAGAAACCGAGTGTATATCGCTGGATTATTTTTATAGCGTTAACAGTTATATATGTATGGGCCTTTTCAGGAGTACCACTAGATGGAATAAAGGATACAGCAGGTGAAATTACAAAAGCAATAATGACAGGGGTATTGAACACAGACTGGTCGTATGTATTCTTGCCAGATGGTGAAGATTTATTACATGGTTTAATTGATACGTTGGCAATTGCGATATTAGGTACATTTATTTCTGCCTTTTTATCTGTTCCGTTTGCCTTTTGGGCGGCAACGAATATGAGTAGTGGAAAATTAACTTCAGGATCCGGGAAATTTGTACTTAGTTTTGTTCGAACATTTCCTGAATTAGTTATGGCTCTTTTATTTATAAAAGCTGTTGGTCCAGGCTCTTTCGCAGGAGTACTAGCTTTAGGATTACATTCTATTGGAATGCTAGGGAAATTATATTCGGAAGGAATTGAAAATATAGATAAGGGACCGACAGAAGCGTTGATGGCAACAGGGGCAAATCGGTTTCAAATACTTTGGTATGCGGTATTACCACAAGTGTTACCAGATTTTCTATCGTATACGTTATACAGGTTCGAAATAAATGTCCGATCCGCTACGATTTTAGGTGTTATTGGAGCAGGTGGTATTGGTACACCATTAATATTTGCACTCAGTTCACGTAATTGGTCTCGTGTGGGGATAATTTTATTAGGGATTATTTTAATGGTAATTATAATTGATATTATTTCAAGTTCGATTCGTAAGCGGATTGTTTAACTTATTTTAAAAGCATCGAAGTTAGATGCTTTTTTGTATTTTTCAAGGTGTATCAAAAAAATCGGTATAGAAGAAGTTCGCATATTTGTATAAATATACAGATAATTCCCTTTCTTTTTAAAATAAAAACAATGAAAAAGTATGTCATATTGAATGCCCATACATGCCCGAAATCATTGGCTTTTTTATAAGAAATCAAAAAAATATCAACATATTTGTTGATACATGTTGTATAATCTTGCGTGGGAAGCTATCATATAAATGTATAAAACGTTTACTAATATAAGCGAAGGGAAGAATAGCATGTCACATTCAATCGAACAACTTTCTATCAACACGATTCGCACATTATCCATTGATGCGATTGAAAAAGCAAACTCTGGTCACCCAGGAATGCCAATGGGTGCAGCACCAATGGCTTATACATTATGGACTCAATTTATGAAACATAATCCAAATAACCCAACGTGGTTTAACCGTGATCGTTTCGTATTATCTGCAGGTCATGGTTCAATGTTATTATACAGCCTTCTTCACCTATCTGGTTATGATGTAACAATGGATGACTTAAAGAACTTCCGTCAATGGGGAAGCAAAACTCCAGGACATCCTGAGTATGGTCATACTGCAGGTGTAGACGCAACGACTGGTCCACTTGGACAAGGTATTTCAACTGCTGTAGGTATGGCAATGGCTGAAAGACATTTAGCTGCTAAGTATAACCGTGATGCGTATAATGTAGTAGATCATTATACATATGCTATTTGTGGTGATGGAGATTTAATGGAAGGCGTTTCTGCTGAAGCATCTTCATTAGCTGCTCATTTACAATTAGGTCGTCTTGTTGTGTTATACGATTCAAACGATATTTCATTAGATGGCGATTTAAATCGTTCATTCTCTGAAAGTGTAGAAGATCGTTACAAAGCGTACGGATGGCAAGTACTCCGTGTTGAGGATGGAAACGATATTGAAGCGATCGCGAAAGCGCTTGAAGAAGCGAAAGCTGACGAAAAACGTCCAACGCTAATTGAAGTAAGAACGACAATTGGTTTCGGTTCTCCAAACAAAGCAGGAAAATCAGCTTCACATGGTTCTCCACTTGGTGTAGACGAAACAAAATTAACGAAAGAAGCATATGCTTGGACTGCTGAACAAGACTTCCATGTAGCAGAAGAAGTATATGACAACTTCCGTAAAACAGTACAAGATGCTGGTGAAACTGCACAAGCAGCGTGGAACACAATGTTAGGAGAATATGCACAAGCATATCCTGAACTAGCAAATGAACTGCAAGCGGCAATGAACGGCCAACTTCCAGAAGGTTGGGAGCAAAGCTTACCAACATATGAATTAGGATCAAAAGTAGCAACTCGTAATTCTTCAGGTGCTGTAATTAATGCAATTGCAGAGTCTGTACCATCATTCTTCGGTGGATCTGCCGACCTTGCTGGTTCTAACAAAACATACATGAATAACGAAAAAGACTTCACAAGAGATGATTACAGCGGTAAAAACATTTGGTACGGTGTACGTGAGTTCGCAATGGGTGCAGCAATGAACGGTATTGCACTACATGGCGGTTTAAAAACTTACGGTGGTACGTTCTTCGTATTCTCTGACTACTTACGTCCAGCAATTCGTCTTGCAGCGTTAATGCAATTGCCTGTAACGTATGTATTCACACATGACAGCATTGCTGTTGGTGAAGATGGTCCAACACATGAACCAATTGAACAATTAGCAGCGCTTCGTGCAATGCCAAACGTTTCTGTTATTCGTCCAGCAGACGGTAACGAATCTGTTGCAGCTTGGAGACTAGCTTTAGAATCTACAAAAACACCAACTGCTTTAGTATTAACTCGTCAAGATCTTCCAACATTAGAAGGTGCAAAAGACGATACGTATGAAAAAGTAGCAAAGGGTGGATATGTAATTTCTGCAAGCAAGAAAGAAACTGTAGATGTCATTCTACTTGCAACTGGATCTGAAGTAAGTTTAGCAATTGAAGCACAAAAAGCTCTAGCAGCAGATGATATTGACGCAGCTGTTGTAAGTATGCCATCTATGGATCGCTTCGAAGCTCAAACTGCTGAGTACAAAGAATCTGTATTACCAAAAGCAGTAACGAAACGTTTCGCAATTGAAATGGGTGCTACATTCGGATGGCACCGTTACGTAGGTTTTGAAGGAGATGTGTTAGGTATCGATATATTCGGTGCTTCTGCTCCTGGTGAGAAGATTATGGAAGAGTATGGATTTACTGTAGAGAACGTTGTTCGTAAAGTAAAAGAAATGCTTTAATGATTTTGGAAAAATCTCTCCGGCATGGAGAGGTTTTTTTATGTAAATGAGTTTTTTCGACAGAAAAAGTTTTTTATCTCTCCGCAGTCAGACAATCATTGCAAATTTTCTTCTATATAATGAAGAAAAAAAGGTTGTCCAGATTGGGAGGCGAAAAATGAAAACGTATGAATTGTATTTAATTCAAGAGGATATTGCGAAGGTTTACTTTGGTCGTGAATATTTATTTTTTGATTTATTTGCTCGATTTTCAGAATCTGGGTCCCTTTCGGAGAAAAAAGTGTTATATAAACAAATGATGTATATAACGATGCCATTACAAGTAATGAAAATTCATCATAAATTAGAGCAAGCTTTGCGCGTTCTTGGTAAATATAATAGAACACATCATACACATACGCTTTATACAGGAGCAGAGTATGGCGAAATAATGGTAAAACCACAATATATTCGCATGAACACCTCTGGAAATGTATCTATGGAAACGATTTTCTTTGAGGTGTTAAGAAAGTGTGAATTAACATTTTTAGCTATGGATTATAAAAATACAAAGTACGGATGGCTAAACCCCTTAAAACAAGTGCGAACATATGTGTAAAAAATGTCGAATTGTATCTTGTCTTATTGAAAAGGTTTTAGTACACTGTAAGGTAGACAACATGAAGGAGGAAAATATATGCCAATTTGGTTAGGTATTCTAGTGGGTGTAGTAGCACTAGTAGCAGGTGTGGCGTTAGGATTTTTCATTGCCCGCAAATATATGATGAATTATTTACAAAAAAATCCACCAATTAACGAACAAATGTTAAAAATGATGATGATGCAAATGGGACAAAAACCTTCCCAAAAGAAAATCAATCAAATGATGAGCGCGATGAACAAGCAACAAACAAAATAAGCGCGAAAGGGCACTCGGTAAGAGTGCCCTTTCCTATTGGATTTTAAAATTATTTAAAACTTTAAAAAATTCTGTATTTTTGTTAAACTAAAAATATCGCTCATTTTAAGAAGGGAGGATAAATATGAAAGTGTTTTTTAATTTAGCTTGGTTTTTTAAACAAGAAAAACGAGCGTACATAATCGGAATCATTATGCTATTTGGTGTCGCGCTTCTTGAACTTGTAGCCCCAAAAGTACTAGGGATTGTAGTAGATGAAATTAATAATGGAACATTAACGTCTGAAAAACTGTTGAAATGGGTCATTCTATTAGTAGTTGTAGGAATTACTATGTATATATTACGTTATTTATGGCGTATTATGATTTTTGGATCTTCTTTAAAACTAGCCCGTCAATTACGAAAGAATTTATATGAACATTTTACAAAGATGAGTCCGACTTTCTATCAATCACATCGTACAGGTGATTTGATGGCACATGCGACCAATGATATTCAGGCGATTCAGCAAACGGCTGGATCGGGTGTTTTAACACTTGTTGACTCATTAGCAGTTGGAGGATGTGTACTCGTAGCGATGGGATTTACAATTAGTTGGAAGTTGACGCTAGTAAGTTTAATTCCGATGCCAATTGTAGCGATCTCTACAAATTATTATGGAACTTTATTGCATAGAAGATTTCATAAAGCGCAGCAATCGTTTTCTGAAATCAATGATAAAGTACAAGAGAGTATGAGTGGGATGAAGGTGATTCGCTCGCTTGGACAAGAGAAAGAAGATTTGCAAGCATTTCGAAAAAAATCAGAAGATGTTGTACATAAAAATATGTTAGTCGCACGTATTGATTCGTTGTTTGATCCAACAATCACACTTATCGTAGGATTTTCTTTTTTAATTGCGGTATGTTACGGGTCGGTATTAGTTGTGAGAGGTGAATTAACAGTAGGTGATCTCGTTACATTTACAACGTATTTAGGTACTCTCGTTTGGCCGATGTTAGCGTTTGGGTGGTTGTTCAATATTATGGAGCGTGGACGTGCTTCGTATGACCGTGTGGAGAAAATTCTTTCGCAAAAATCAGATGTAGTAAATAGAGAAAATGCTGTACATACAATAGCAAGCGGTGATGTTTCATTTGCAGTGGATTCATTTTCATATAAGAAAAACGAACTGTGGAATTTAACAGATATTCATTTTAATTTGAAAAAGGGTGAAACGTTAGGGGTAGTAGGACGTACAGGGGCAGGGAAAACGACTTTATTAAAATGTTTAATTCGTGAGTATGATCATTTTAATGGGGAATTAAAAGTTGGGGAGCGAGATATTCGAGATTTAACACTTCAGGGTGTACGTTCTGCAATTTCATACGTTCCGCAAGATCATTTTTTATTTTCAGCGAGTATTGGAGAGAACATTGCATTTGGAAAGGTGGATGCTACATATAAAGAAATTACTCGTGCTGCTGAAATTGCTTGTATTCATAATGATATTGTTCAATTTCCAGAAGGATATGACACGGTAGTAGGTGAAAGAGGCGTTTCGCTATCAGGAGGTCAAAAACAGAGAATTTCAATTGCGCGTGCGTTAGTAACGAATGCAGAGATTTTAGTTTTAGACGATTGTTTATCAGCTGTAGATGCAAAAACAGAGGAAACAATATTAACTGCATTGAAACGAGAAAGGGCAGAAAAAACAACGATTATTACTGCGCACCGTTTAAGTGCAATTCAGTATGCAAATCTTATTCTTGTTATTGATGAAGGTATGATTGTGCAGAGAGGGACACATGAGCAATTAATGAAAGAAAATGGTTGGTATAAAGAAATGTACGAAAGTCAGCAGTTAGAGGCATTAGTAGAGAAAGGAGGCGTATGATGGCTAAGAAAAAACAGAGTGATTTAAGAAGATTGCTTTCTTATATGAGGCCATATAAAGGGTTATTAGCATTAGCATTTTTATTTCTAGTTGGTGCAACTATAACTGAAATGATGGGTCCTTTTTTAATTAAACAATTTCTTGATGAACACTTAGTACCACGTAACTTTGAACAATCAGCACTTGTTACTCTATTTGTAGTGTATATTATTGCTCACTTATTAAAAGTATTATTTACTTATTTAGACTTATTGTACTTTCAAAATATTGCTTTTAAGATTGTTCAAGATATGCGAGTTGAAGTGTATGAACATGTTCAAAAGTTGTCATTAAGTTTCTTTGATCGCACGCCAATTGGTACGCTCGTATCCCGTATCACGAATGATACAGAAGCAATTAAAGATTTTTATGTCAGTGTGTTATCCACATTTGTGAAAAATGTAGTTTTTTTAGTAGGTATTTTAGTAGCGATGTTTTTATTAGATGTAAAATTAGCGCTATTTTCACTCGTATTAATTCCGATAATGTTTGCAATTATGGTATTATATCGCAGAAAAAGTGCCGTTTTTTATTTAGAAGTACGTAATCAATTAAGTGTTTTAAACGCAAAATTAAACGAGTCCATTCAAGGGATGAATATTATTCAAGTGTTCAGACAAGAAAAGCGTATGAGAAAAGAGTTTGAAGAAGTGAATAATAAACATTATAGTGCAGGGCGACGTACGTTAAAGTTAGATGCATTGCTTTTGCGCCCAGCTACGGATTTAGTACATATTGTAGCAATTGCGTTAGTACTTGGTTTATTTGGAATGGATGCTTTGAAGAGTCATGTTGAAGTAGGAGTTTTATATGCCTTTGTAAACTATATACATCGTTTCTTCCAACCTGTAAATGAGATGATGATGAAATTGTCATTTTTTCAACAGGCACTTGTTTCATCATCACGTGTATTTCATTTAATGGATGAGAAAGATTTAGCGCCAGTTCAAAAAGGTGATGGAAATCCTCAAGTAGTTGAAGGAGATATTGAATTTAAAAATGTTACTTTTTCGTATGATGGAAAGCGTGATGTTTTAAAAAATGTATCTTTTCACGTGAAACAAGGGCAAACGGTTGCTTTTGTTGGGCATACTGGTAGCGGAAAAAGTACTATAATGAATTTGTTGATGCGATTTTATAATATTAAATCAGGAAATATTGTAATAGATGGTGTAGATTTAGAGAAATTTGAAGAACGAGAAATGAGAAAGAAAATAGGACTCGTATTGCAAGATGCATTTTTATTTGCAGGAAATGTAAAACAAAATATTCGTATGTATAATGAAAAAATTACAGATGAAGAAGTACAAGAAGCTGCGCGATTTGTGCAAGCTAATACGTTTATTGAAAAATTACCAGAGCAGTATGAAACAGAAGTAGTAGAAAGAGGAGCGGCATTTTCTAGTGGTCAGCGGCAATTAATTGCTTTTGCTAGAACGATAGCAACCAATCCGAAAGTATTAGTATTAGACGAAGCAACAGCTAATATCGATACAGAAACAGAAGAGGCTATTCAAACAGCATTACAGCAAATGCGGAAAGGTAGAACGACGATAGCAATTGCGCACAGATTATCTACAATTCAAGATTCAGATCAAATTTTTGTTATGCATGATGGAGAGATAGTAGAAAGAGGAACACATCAAGAATTACTGAGTGAACAAGGGTTGTATTATAATATGTATTTACTACAAAATAAGGGGAGTTTACAAAAGGCCTTGTAATTACAAGGCGTTTTTACTTTGTGTACAAAATATATTTGCTCTTTACTTCTATAGTATAAACGTCGTGTCCTTTTATTAAAGTTGTACATATTGTATGTATGCGGAATAAAGTTTCACCTTATTAAAAATAAATAATTTTTACAAAGTGTATATGGAAAGCATAGTATAATATAATGGATATATTTATAAAAAATAATTGAAAATGAAATAAAGGAGTAGAAATATGGAGTATGTGCTAATAGGTGTGATTTTAATATTATTAGCTGCAGTGTTTGTACTGTTTTATAAAAATAAACAGTTAGAATCAGAGAGGCAGCAAGTGGAATTTGAAAAGAAACAAGCAATTGAAACGTATGAAGGTGAAATCGCCGCTACGATTACAGAGCATAAAGAACAACAAGAAACTTTAAAGAATATGGAACAGAAAAAATATAATGATTTACAAGTGAGTACAGCTAGAGAGCTTGAAAATATACGTATGATGAAGAATCAAATAGCTGTTCAACATAGTAAAGAACGTAGTGAAATGCAAGATAAACATAGTAGCGAAATACATATGTTTCAAAATTTAATTGCAGATTTACGAGAATATGCTAAGAATAGTGCGGAAGTAAATACTCATGAAACATTATATTATATGAAGCGAGAATTTGCAGAGCAAGAAATCATACAAGAAGATGAATTTCATATTATACCGAATGTTTTTATTAGAGATAAGCGTGGAATAAACGATATTCGAATCCATCATCTTATCTTATGTAAAACTGGAATTTATTTACTTGAGACGAAAGAGTGGACAGGGAATTTAATTCATGGTTTAACGAAAGAAAATGCTAGTATATATTCATTTATGATTGATGAAATAGGTAAGTATCAACAAGAAGTTGAAAAAGAAGAGACGTTTGAATGTATTACAACTGAAGATTCATTAACGATACAAGTGAAAAATGAAGGGAATCCAGTATATAAAGCAAAGAAACTGTCTCAAATTTTATACAATTGTTTAAAAGAAATGCAAGTTGATATTGTAAAGAAAAACGTAAAGCCAATTGTATATTTTTATAATGAGAGCGGTAAAGAAATAATGGATCTTTCTAAAGAAAAAACTCCGAGATTAAAAGATAGGGAACAAATTGTAGCGTTTTTCAAAAATGAAATTTTAACAGGAGAAGTAATATATACAGCACAAGAGTTACAAGAGATAAGGGAAATGCTTTGTAATTTAATAATGATAGGAAAGTTATAGAAATATAAGGTGCAACGAGATTAATAGAGTGAGAGGAAGAAGTTATATGTTGTATAACTTCTTTTTATCCCGCTATTTGCGGGCAGTAAGACTCCCGAATGTGAAGAAGTTAGGTGGGAGATNNGATAACTGCCCGTAAAAGTCTGATTGGTGTAGGTTAATCAGCAGTGGGGGATGGACAAAACCCCCACTGCTTAAAGTTTCACTTTATTTTTCAATATGTTATAGAAGGAAGATATAATTTTTAGATGGAATAAGGAATGAAAGTGGAGGTGATGCATATATATAGATGTATTGGGTTGTTTTTTAATCATATTGTATAACTGAAAAGGAGGTAAGACGGTGAAAGCAATACCGACTGATGTCCTGAGTAAAGAATTGATGGAAAGAGAAGGCGTTATATCTATTACAGTAAAGGAATTTGAAAAAATAGAAGTAGCTGGAGTAGTCGTTGCTGGTCCTGCTGTTATTTTGATTAATCAAGATTGAGTACATAGTATCAATATAGAAAATTCGTAAAAGCATCCCTATAGGATGCTTTTTATTTGTATGAAAGAGGGAATATGATGGATAATTGGGTTATTGGAGGGAAAGTATGTGGCAATTATTATAACGATGTTATTAATGGGTATTTTATTAGGATTTGTTGGAGCTGGGGGAGCCGGGTTTATTATCGCGATACTCACTTTAGTATTCCATATTCCTATTCACGTTGCGCTTGCAACGTCTTTAACTGCTATGGCATTTACGACATTATCTGGAGTTATAAGTCATTATCGTGAAGGAAATGTCGTGCTTATTATAGGCGGGATTGTTGGGGGATTTGGAGCGCTTGGTTCTTATATCGGTTCTAAGTTTGGTTCACTTATACCAGCGCACCTTCTTCATTGGTTCACAGCTGGGATGTTATTTTTATCGGCAATTTTTATGTTTATTAAATTGATTATGTTTCAACATAGCAAACATCTGTCTTTATGTGGACAGAAAGAACTTTCAATAAACAGCTTGATGAAATGTATATGTCTTGGGTTAGTTACTGGAATTTTGGCTGGTTCATTCGGAATTGGTTCAGCCCCATTTATACAACTCGGACTAATGGTTCTTTTAGGACTAACGATTCAACAATCTGTAGGGACAACAATGCTTGTTATATTGCCGATTGCAATTGGAGGTGGACTTGGATATAGTTCGGAAGGTTATTTAGATTATATATTGTTATTACAAGTATTAATCGGGACGATGGTAGGAGCATATATCGGTGCGAAGCTTACAAATTATGCACCGCGCATGCTTTTGAGGTTTTCAATGATTATGACACCAGTTTTAGCTGGATGTATGCTATTGATAGGATAAAGCGAATACGGCAAACTATTAATATATTTTACGAATGAATTATGTAAGTCATTCATATTTCCCATATAAGAGGATTTGCTTTAATATTATGATTGTAAAGTTCGAGTAGTCGAAATACTACTTGAATTATATCCCTATCCCTTTTCTAAAAATGCGAACAAGTTTTGCCCTATTCTATTCAATACTTAATTGCATAGAAATATATTGTTCGATGACCATTATGGAACGTACATAATGGGAAAATCCCAATCCTTAAAGAGGATGCCCCTAATCTTCATATGAAAATATGAACAAAAAGAAAGCTGGCCATCATTGGTCAGCTTTCTTTTTGTTCAAAAACTAGTTCTTCTTTCATTTTTGTTTGCAATAATAAAGTTTTTCCGAAGCGATGTTTACATTCCTCCCGTATTTTTTGAATGACTAATAGCTGGGAAGTGGGAGGAACTGTGACGAGAGTAACGCAAAGAGCACTAATCATAATAATTAAAATAAGAACGATTCCATATTGTGATAGTGTATTTTTGTATCGTATAATAGCGACTGCAGAAGGAATGAAAAATAATATAAGTTCTTTTAATAAAAAGTCAGCGCCATCTTGTATCTACTCTCTTTTAACTATATTAAAATTTAATGAAATTAATAATGAAAAATGCCGATTATACTTCTTGGAACTGGGAGGTGTACCTGTTTTGCGATCTCTTCACCTGTCCAAGCGAAACAAAATAATAATAAAATTTGTCCGCTTAATTCTCACCATTTTAAACAGTAACCACCTTTTTCATTTTTTACATAAAAATTGTAAAAAAGAATTAACAATTTCTACTATACGTTCATTCAAAATCTTTGTCTAATATATAAATTATATGTTATTAATATATTAGATGTATTAGATGTATTAATCGAAAGTGAAAAGGGTGTCCAACATGGAATTACGGCATTTGCAATATTTTGTTGTAGTGGCAGAAGAGTTGCACTTTGGACGAGCGGCTGCTCGTTTACAAATGACACAACCACCGCTCAGTCAACAAATTCAGCAATTAGAAAAAGAAATGGGAGTTATGTTATTTTCAAGAACGAAGAGAAAGGTTGAATTAACAGAAGCAGGAGAAATGTTTTTAAAAGAAGTAAAAAAAGCGTTTGAACAAATTGAAAAAGCAGTAGAGGTTGCACAGAGTGCGCAAAGGGGGGAAATTGGCGCGCTTTCAATTGGTTTTGTAGGTGCGGCAATATATGATATTTTACCGTCTATCGTCAGGGAGTATAGAAAGAAATTTCCGCGGGTGTCTGTGGCATTACATGAATTGTCAACACCGGATCAAGTACATGCGCTTCATGATAATCGAATTGATATTGGATTTTTACGCCCACCGATTTCAACACAGCTGCTAGAGTTAGAACCAATTCAAAAACTTTCTTGTACGTTATGTTTACCGAAGGCACATCAGCTTGCTGACAAGGAAGAAATACATATCGAAGATTTAAGAGAGGAACCGTTCGTATTTATTACGAGACCAGTATGGCCAGCGTTGTATGATGCAATTTTATCTCTTTGTCGAGAGGTTGGATTTAGTCCGCGAATCGTACAAGAAGCAACGGAATATCAAACAGTTATGGGGCTTGTAGCAGCAGGAATTGGAATTACAGTAATCCCCGTATCGGCAAATAAATTATATAAAACAGAAGTTGTATATAAAGAGTTATGTGATTCTAATTTTATTGCAGAAATGTCGGTAGCTTACAAAAAAATGAATAGCAATCCAGAGCTTTTAGAGTTTTTAAAAATTGTAAGAGAGAAGAAAAGGATAGAAGTAGACGTTGAGAAGGATGCGTAGTAATGGTGAATGTATATAATTAACATAAATGAAATTTCATCTAATTAAACACTAAAACGAAAATGCACTTAAATTGCATTTCTGCTTTAGTGTTCTTTTTTAGCTCAATGCTAAAGAAATAAACGTGTTCATTTTCTTGTAATAGTTGTTCAATAGCTGTTTCTTCATCAAGTATTGAAACTCTTACGGTTTCTTCATTTGTTTTTATTACAGCCGCCAAAATTGTTTTTTGATTCTATTTTAAGTTTTTAGTAGATTGAATGGTAGTAGATGCAGAGCTATTTACGTTCGGAGGTGCTTCTTCAAGCGTAAGCGTTGAACTACCTTCAATATTCATATACCACTGACTTTTTTCTCGTACATCTTTATCGAATTGGAAATGTGATGCTAAAAGAGAAAGGTTCACTTCCGTTTTTACAATTATATTCTAAATATAGTTTGTTTTCCATTGTGTTTTCTAGGACTAAAGACTTAGAAAAGCTTCCGATTGTAGTGCGATGTTTAAAATGTCATATTTTTATACACTAGTAGTATAGAATGAGTATGTTATGAAGTGAGGTAGGGGAAAGAATTTATGTTTTTATGTCGGCTAGCGAGAAAAAATATAAGAACCTTTGCTGTCAAAAGGGTGAAGCAATTCATATGGATTGCTATGAGTACTATGATTTCGTTTTTTATGATATCGCTACAATTTAATGAAGTAGCAATTGGGAAAGTAGGGGATCCATTTTTATTTCAAATATGTTTTTACACTATGTTTATTGCATTGATTTTTATATGTATTTTTATTACATATAAAATGATGTATTCTTTATTGCAAGTGAGGAGAGGGGAATTTGAATCTTACGTAGCAGAGAATATGAAAAGAAATGAAATACTATGTTTATTATGTCAGGAGCAATTATTCATTTATGGAGCAGCCGTTGTTTTCGGCTTAATTCATGGGATGTTATTTTTGAAATTATTTACGATTATATTTATGAAAATAGCAGGGATACAAAGGATAACTAGTGCACCGATTACAATATATGCGGTAGTAGTTGTTAGTATTATTATGATGGTTGTCGTCTTATTATCTATGATGCAATGTTGTCGATTTATTCAAAGTTTAAAAGATGGAAATTCGTTTCATTTCAAGAAAAGGGCATGAGAAATTATGTTTTTTTCTATTTTACACATAAAAATAATCATGTTACAGTGTAGAAAACTGACAAAGATTTGGAAAGAAAGGTTGTATAGAATGACAAATGAACAGTCAATTGTAAAAGTTAATCGGTTAACGAAGCGAATCGGTTCAAAGACGCTTGTAGAAAATATTAGTTTCGAAGTTAAAAAAGGTGAAGTTGTTGGTTTATTAGGACCAAATGGTGCGGGAAAAACGACCTTAATGAGAATGATGGTTGGCATGATTCGTATGACAGAAGGTGAAGTATGGATTGATGGTCAATCAGTAAAACAGCAATTTGAAAGTACTGCTGCGAAAATTGGTGCAGTAATTGAGACGCCAGAATTTTATCCTTTTTTAAGCGGCTATGAAAATTTAACTTATTTCGGACGAATGAATGGTAATGTGACCGAAGAACGTATCGATGAAGTAGTGAAATTGTTAGGAATGGGACAAGTAATTGACCGTAAAGTAAAAGCATATTCACTCGGTATGAGACAACGGTTAGGAATCGCTCAGGCGCTTATTCACGATCCAGATGTATTAATACTAGATGAACCAACGAATGGATTAGACCCGAGTGGAATACATGAAATGAGAATGTATATAAAGAAAATTGCACATGAACAAGGAAAAGCGGTCCTTGTATCTAGTCACTTACTTTCAGAAGTTGAATTAATGTGTGACAGAGTAATCATCATTCAACATGGGGAATACGTAGCGACACAACATATTCAGCATGGCCAAAGTGAAGGGATGGAGACGATTCGTATACGTGTAGATAATGCGAATAAAGCAGCTGAGATGTTAGACGATGATGTTTTAGTAAAAGGTAATGAATTGATTATAAATGTAAAGGATGAAAAAATCCCAAATGTTATTCGTACATTGCTTGAGAAAGAGATTCAAGTGTATCGTGTATATGAAGAAAGAAAAACGTTAGAAGAGCAGTTTTTAGAATTAACAGGGGGAAAAGATATTGTTTAATCTAATATATAACGAGTTGTATAAAATATTTAAGCGGAAAAGAACAATTATTCTTTTTGCAGTAATTGCGGTATTCATTATTGGATTAGGATTGGTTACGGTAAAGTATTTGGAGCCAGAAACAAAAGGATGGAAAGCAGATTATACAGAACGTACTGTAGAAATTGAGAAAAAACTCGGTATGAAAAAAGAGGATATTTTAGCAGAAAGATCAGGGGACGAGCTTGTAAAAGAATATCAGCTTAAAATGAAGCATTTAGATACGGATACAGCACCAGCAAGTAGTTCACCACTTTCATTTATGAGAGATACTGGTTTCATCGTATTTCCTATTTTACTGCCGTTTATTCTCGTGTATGCAAGTACCATTTTTTCGAACGAATATAGCTGGGGAACGTATAAATTTTTAACGATTCGTCCGGCGAGTCGATTTAAAATTTTAACAGCAAAATTTTTAACAATTGTAATATTTGCAGCTTTATTGTTTCTATTTAATATGATTTTCTCCGCTTTATGTGGACTTGTTATTTATAAATTCCAACAGCCTGCATGGAGTGAATTTATTTTCCAAGATGGAAATATTATAAAACAAAATATTTTTGTGGAAGCAAGTAAGTATTATGTTTTATCGTGGTTGCCAACTCTTGTGTACGCAGCGTTTGCGTTTATGATTTCTGTTTTAACGAGATCTAGTGGAGGCGCGATTGGCATTTCACTATTTCTTGCTTTATCAGGAAATATTGCGTTACTTCCAGCATCGAAATATGAATGGGCGAAATATTTATTGCCGGCAAACACAAATTTATATGGTATTTTAAAGAGTGGAAGTTTTATTAACGGAGTAACATTCCCATTCGCTTCTAGTATGCTTCTTTTATACTTAATTGTATTTTTGGGGATTTCATATACTGTATTTTTAAAACGTGATTTAACAGCATAAAAAAGAGGCGTTAAGGAGTGAACTGTACCCTGGTAAAGGCTAGACCGTTTCATTTTGATGAAACAGAAGGATTATATCGAAGAGTCGAATAGCACGACATTGAATAAGAAGTTTCGTGTTATAAGCTCAGCAAATAGGCGTGGGAATTTACCTTAACAGTATCGACTGACGAAAGCCTTACCCGAGGAGACGGTGTAAATCATGATGCTTGAGTTGAACAAATAGGGTGAGAATGCACTGCACCTTGCATTAAGAAATGGGGTTGTAGACGAACTTTCGAATGTAAGGGTCTAGACCTGCAATACATAGAAATGTGTATCTCACCTAGTGTGAAGTTAGTAGTGGATGAGTAAAACTAGCTAATTTAAAATAGAGGTGATTGTTTTGGATATTAATATAAAAATTGAACAATTATTTTTAATTGAAGAACACCTTAATGAGCTTTCAGAACTTTTAATAAAGGTCGTAGAAGATGGGGCTTCGATTGGATTTTTACCACCAATGGGAAAAGTAGATGCAGAGAAGTACTGGGGAACCGTTCTTAGCCCCGAAGTAATTTTATTTGTTGCTAAATCCAACAATCAAATTGTTGGAAGTGTACAGTTACAATTATCGACGAAGCAGAATGGAAGCCATAGAGCTGAAATTGCAAAATTAATGACACACCCAAATTATCGACGTAATGGTATTGGTCGTTTACTTATGCAAAGGGCTGAACAAATAGCAAAACAGAAGGATAGGTCATTATTAGTTCTTGATACAAGAGAAGGGGATCCTTCCAATAAACTATATACTTCATTAGGTTATATTCAAGCTGGGCGGATTCCTAACTATGCGAAATCTGAAAATGATGAATTAGCTGCTACCATCTTCTACTATAAAAATAACAATTAATCTTCTTGAACTAACAGGTGCTTTAGTGGAATAAGGACCATCAAAATGATAAAACTTTTTTATAAAGACGTAACTTAAAACTGCTAGAGAATAATCTATTTTGATCAATCTTTTCAAAATGGATTATTCTTATTTATTAGATTGACTCTATATCTATGTCGAAAAGCATGGTTTTTAAACAGAAATATTTCTCCATTTTTATCAAGGGTTTTATATTTTTCAGCTAGTTGATTTAATGATAGGGAACCGATTTTTGTGGAAAAGCCATTCCCCTATTGTTCCCCGTAAGAACAGGGAACAAAAATTGATTTAAGTTATTATGTTATGTTTTTTTTATGATTGTTCATATATTCTTGTTGTATTTTTACGATTTCCACAATTTCTTCTGAAATAGGAACAAATAGAAGGAAATGAAAACGTTATTTTCGAAAAGGTGTAAGAGGATAGTTTTTTCATATTGTCACGTTGTAAAAGTGAATTCACGAATTGTTCATAGTATTTTTCAGTGTTTTTGCTACAATATTTAGGAGGAGAGGAGTGGAATCATGCAAGATATTAGTATATTTTTAGCATTTGGTGCTGGTTTTTTATCATTTATTTCTCCATGTTGCTTACCGCTTTATCCGGCATTTTTATCTTACATAACAGGTATGTCAGTTTCTGAGCTGAAAGAAGAAAATGCAATGCTTCGAAAGAGAAGTATGATGCATACGGCGTTTTTCTTACTTGGATTTTCAATAATCTTTATTGCAATTGGATTTGGTACAAGTTTTATCGGGGGAATCTTTACAGATTATAAAGATTTAATTAGACAGTTGGGTGGTATATTTATCATCGTGTTTGGTCTTATTATTATAGGTGTGTTTAAGCCGAAGTTTTTAATGCAAGACCGGAAGTTTACGTTTAAAAATCGTCCGAGTGGCTATTTTGGATCAGTTCTAATTGGATTGGCATTTGCTGCAGGGTGGACACCTTGTACAGGACCTATTTTAGTGTCTGTCATTGGTTTAGCAGCAACAAACCCAGAATCAGCGATGATTTATATGATTGCATACATACTTGGATTTACTATCCCATTTTTTGTGTTATCATTCTTTATTACGAAAATGTCTTGGATTAAAAGAAATAGCATGAAGTTCATGAAAATCGGAGGATACGTTATGATTGTCATGGGTGTCTTCTTATACTTTAATTGGATGACGAAAATTATCGTATATTTCTCAAGTTTATTTGGTGGTTTTACCGGTTTTTAGTATTATTCTGTGAAAATGTTGGAAATACTAACGGAAAAGCATATAATAAAAGTATATTTTGCATATAGCCACAAAAAAGGATGAGAAAATATGAACATAGTTGTTTTATCAAGTATCGTTGCTGTTTGTATGGCTGTCGGTGCGATGTTTATTCGTTTAAAAGCAGCTAAGAAGCCTGCAACATTGAAAAAAATTATACTCCCACCATTTTTTATGAGCACGGGAGCATTGATGTATGTTTTTCCAGAATTTCGATTAACTCCAGCAGAAATGTTAGAAGCAATTGGCGTTGGTTTGTTTTTCTCTATTTTTCTTATTAAAACATCTAAATTTGAAATCAGAGGACAAGAGATTTATTTGAAGCGTTCAAAAGCATTTGTGTTTATATTAATTGGGTTACTTGTAGTACGGATTGTATTTAAAACATACTTAAGCCAATCTCTTGATTTAGGGCAACTTAGCGGAATGTTCTTCTTACTTGCGTTTGCAATGATTGTATCATGGAGAATTGCGATGTACCGTTCCTTTACGAAATTACAGAAGGAAATGAAAAAAGAAGATGGTTATTATAATGAAAAAGATATGAAATTAACTTAAAAACTGTATACGTATCAAATAAAAAGACAGCGTCAAAGGCGCTGTCTTTTTATAAAAAATAATGTGAAGTTACTTTGCAAGTAAAGATTTATAGTTGGAATAATCAATCTCTTTCTCTTGCAGTTTTTTAACTAAAAATTTATGGTCACGCTTCGGTGTGGCAACGATATATCCTTTTATAATTAAATCTTGTGTAATGCTTGATGCATTCTCTTGTAGTGCAAGTTCGCCAATTTTACCAGCAATCTTTGATTTGGCAACGTCACGAAATAGTTCAGGTACAGGACTTACGAGTTCTTCTAACAATTGTTTTTGTTCGTCATCCCATAAATGTCTTGTTTTATTTATATAGTGTTCTTCCCAATCTAAAATAGACATACCGTCTTCTTTCGGTAAACGTTTCAGGAATTTTCTGAACATGAAATATCCACCAATAGACATAAGTCCTAATAATATAACAGTCCAAACGACTATAAACCAACTAAACCATCCTTCAAGCAATCGCATGTCCCCCTTAACGAAAGCAATATTTATTTATATTATAAGCAGTGAGATTCATAGAAAGCAAGAACGCTTAGTCAATTTGACCAAGCGTTATAGTTTAAACGAAGTATAGTTGTTCAACACATAAATTATTATTTTCGTCTTCAATATACTCAATAATAAGTGTGCCAACTTTACGATCTTTATCTTCAGTTGTGAAAATAGAGTAAGAAGTAAAACGTGTTGTCGATAGGCCGCTTATATGTGTAGGTAAAGAAATGTAGTCGTTATCGCGGAAGAATTCCATCAACTCAATGTCTTCAAATTCTTTTCGGTCAACTTGTTTGTTTGTATAGCGGAGCTGAAGTTGTTTTAAAGATTCATTCCAAGAAATTGCTTTTGTGTCGTATACCATTGTTCTATCTCCTTACTGTATGTAATTATTAAGAACGTATGTTCTGATCTAGTATACTCTTTTTATTAGAAAAGGGAAAGCAAAAAATAATGTAAGCTTGGATTTCCAAGCTTACATTATTGATGCGTCTGTCATAATCTCTATTTTTTATTATAAGTTAGATAAGAATAAGAAACAAGATGATATATATATTGTTGTTAGTTTTCAAAATTCTGTATATTATAGGTATACAAAAGTGCAAGGGAATGAGAGGAATGGTATATGTAATTTCACTCCAAGGACCGATGGCAAGCGGAAAAACAACATTGGCTAAAAGGTTAGGGAGATGTGGGCTTTCAGTTATATATGAAAATCCATATCCAATTGTAGAAAAGCGAAAACAATTAAAGTTGGATATGAATTCAAAAGAAGGATTTATTATAAATCAAAAAATGTTTATGGAAGCAAAAATAAAAGAGTTTCAACATGTGAAAGATTCAGTCGTGATTTTTGATCGTGGACCAGAAGACATTGAGTTTTATACACTTTTTTATCCAACGATTATAGGGGAAGAGTGGGATATAGAAACTGAATTGAAAGATGAATTATATGAATTAAGAGAATGCCGTTCAGATGCAATTTTTTATTTAGATGTTACGAAAAAGAATGTATATGATAGAAAAAATAACGATAGGACAAGAAAACGAAGTACATTTGAGGAGCAATTTAAATTAGTAGAAATGGAAAAAGACTGGTATAAGCAGTTTCCTGTATCTTATGTGGACACGAATAGATTAACAGTGGCCGATTTAGAGATATATTTTATCAGAAAACGTGTAAAAGCTAGCGAATGCTAGCTTTTTTCTTTTTGACATCGATAAATGGCTAACGTTTTCGGATCGCGCCATATACCGTTATGAAGTGACAATTCATTTTCTATTTCTTCTTTTAGCCATTCTTTCATTTCGGCGTGAAGATATATATTATCGGGTATATTTAACGACGGGAACATGCTAGAAATATAGTTTACGATCGGAGTAGCATGATGAAAAACGAGCGCATTATGAATAACAGTTTCTTCAACAGTTGGAAAAACAGATTGTAATATCTCTTTACCATTTTCCAAGCAAAATGGAGCAACTGCTGGCGATGTTTTCGGTAATTCAAATGCGTCTAGCATGTTGTTGCATACTTCAACTATACGAGATAATGAAACTTTGGAATTTGTTGTAGTTAAAAGTGTACCGCCTGGACGAATGACTTTATAAAAGCCTTGAATTGTTTTTTCAACATCTTTCATATGGTATAACATATGTCTTGCAATTATCATGTCGTAACAATTCGTTTCGAAAGGAAGTTTACTAGCATCACCTCGTTTCCATTCGATTAAGTTATTCGTTTTTGCGGCTTCAGAAAGCATAGCTTCCGATTGGTCAAACCCGGTTAAATGGCCTTTATGACCATTCGTTTGCAATAGGGAAAGAAACTTGCCGTTAGCGCACCCAACTTCTAAAATATTTTCTTCTCCTTGAAGCTGTAAATGTTCAATGACGATTTCATCTAAATTCACTTGTTTCTCTTCGAAATATTTATGCGTATTGATACGTGTTTGTAAATGGTTGCTGACGCTGTATTGGCGTTTTACATCATTCATTTTTTCACATTCCACCTTCGTGCAAAATTGCTGAATCGCATGTGTTAAAACGTCTGTTTTCTTTAAACCTTCGTAATGGAGTGCTGCTTCAAACCTTTCAAGTAATTTTTCTTCAATTCGAAAATGAATATCTTTTCGTTTTGTCACTGGAATTTCACCCCTTTACATCTGTTAGTGCGACTATAGCATGCCTGAAAAAAATGTGTAAATAATTTGTGTACACAAATTAGGGAAGATGAAAAAATTGTTTGAATATGAGTTTAGACTATTGACGATTTAACCGTTTTCATATATTCTTAAATTAAGTAATATTCAAACAATTCAAAAGAAATGAGAGAGTCACATGCTTCTTCAAGGAACACATCGAATTGGTCGTATGGCCATGCTGTTGGCACTTGCGGATGAGAATGAAAGCCCTGTATTATCTATTCCAAAAGGTTGGAAATATTGTACGGGGAAAGTGGGTTCGATGAATTCGCAAAAGGTTGTAGCAGCAATGGAAACAGCGGCTAAAAGCAACCAAGTTATTGAAATAGATGTTTACAGAGAGACACATGCACTATATCATGCAATAATGGAAGCTTTGTACGGGGTGACGAGAGGTCAAATTCAGTTAGCAGACGTTCTTCGTACAGTAGGACTTCGATTTGCGATTGTGCGCGGTATACCATACGATGGAAAAAAAGAAGGCGAATGGGTTGCTGTTGCACTTTATGGAACGATTGGTGCACCTGTAAAAGGATCTGAGCATGAGGCGATTGGTTTAGGAATTAATCACATATGATTTGCCCATAGTCTATTAGTTAGAAGGGGGCCTTACTTTTTAGGATAGGAGTCTGTCTTAAAAAGGTAAGGTCCCCTTTTGCCTTTTTAAGGAGGAAAAAAGAATGATTACGTTAACAGGACACACGTTGACAGTTGAAGAGATGAAGAGGTTGTTACTTGAAGGGGAGGGGGTAACAGCTTGTCTAAATAGTATGCAAAAAGTAGCGAAGTGCCGCGAAGCAGTTGAGAAAATCGTAGAAGAAGGAAAAGTTGTTTACGGTATTACAACTGGATTTGGAAAATTTAGTGATGTGCTTATTCAAAAAGATGATGTAAAGGCACTTCAACATAATTTAATTCAGTCACATGCATGCGGGATAGGTGATCCATTTCCTGAAGAAGTATCACGCGGTATGTTAATTTTACGAGCAAATACGATGCTTAAAGGAGTATCTGGCGTTAGGCCGCTTGTTGTAAATATGCTTCTTGAATTTGTAAATCGCAAAATTCATCCAGTTATTCCGCAACAAGGATCACTAGGAGCGAGCGGTGATTTAGCACCTTTATCTCATCTTGCGCTCGTATTATTAGGTGAAGGTGAAGTGTTCTATAAAGGGAAACGCGTTCATGCGATGGTTGCTCTTACAGAAGAAGGACTTGAACCGATTGAACTTGAAGCAAAAGAAGGTCTTGCGTTAATTAATGGTACGCAGGCGATGACAGCTCAAGGAGTCCTTTCTTATATAGAAGCAGAGGCAACGGCGCATCAAGCTGAGCTAATTGCTTCTATGACAATTGAGGGATTACAGGGCATTATTGATGCATTTGATGAAAATGTTCATAAAGCGCGTGGTTATAAAGAGCAAATGGAAGTAGCAAGCAGAATTCGTGATATCCTTCATGATAGTAAGTTAGTGACAAAACAAGGAGAACTTCGTGTGCAAGATGCATATTCACTTCGTTGTATCCCGCAAGTACACGGTGCTTCTTGGCAAGTTTTAAATTATGTGAAAGAAAAACTAGAAATTGAAATAAATGCAGCGACGGATAATCCACTTATTTTTGATGGTGGAGAAAAAGTAATTTCAGGTGGTAATTTCCACGGTCAACCGATTGCATTTGCGATGGACTTCTTAAAGGTAGGGATGGCGGAACTTGCAAATATTTCAGAGCGTCGCATTGAACGCTTAGTAAACCCGCAATTAAATGATTTACCGCCGTTTTTAAGTCCAGAGCCAGGATTACAATCTGGTGCAATGATTATGCAATACGCAGCTGCTTCACTCGTTTCAGAAAACAAAACGTTAGCGCATCCAGCGAGTGTAGATTCGATCCCGTCGTCAGCGAATCAAGAAGATCACGTAAGTATGGGAACAATTGCTTCACGCCATGTACATCAAATTATTCAAAATGTAAGACGCGTTCTTTCAATTGAGATGATTTGTGCGATGCAAGCAGCAGAATATCGCGGAATTGAAAATATGAGTTCAGTGACGAAATCCTTCTACCATCAAGGCCGTCAGCAAGTGCCTTCTATTACAAATGATCGCATATTCTCAACGGATATTGAGAATATTGCGCATTGGTTAAAAACAAATTATTCAATAAAAGAAAGATTAAATGTAAACGCAGCATTATAAAACGAGAAAAGGGAGAGATTGAAATGGAAAAAGTAAAACAAACAATTCGTGCGTCAAGAGGTACGGAGTTACAAACGAAAGGGTGGGTGCAAGAAGCTGCACTTCGTATGTTAATGAATAACTTAGATCCTGAAGTAGCTGAAAAACCAGAAGAATTAGTTGTATATGGCGGAATTGGCCGTGCAGCTCGTAACTGGGAAAGCTACAATGCGATTGTTGATTCATTAAAAACGTTAGAAAGCGATGAAACGTTACTTGTTCAATCAGGAAAACCAGTAGCAATTTTTAAATCACATGAAGATGCGCCTCGCGTTCTTTTAGCAAATTCTAATCTAGTACCGAAGTGGGCAAACTGGGATCACTTCCGTGAATTAGAGCAAAAAGGGCTTATGATGTACGGGCAAATGACAGCGGGTAGCTGGATTTATATTGGAACACAAGGGATTTTACAAGGAACATATGAAACATTTGGTGAAGCAGCACGTCAACATTTCGGTGGTTCATTAAAAGGTACATTAACAGTTACTGCTGGTTTAGGTGGTATGGGCGGAGCACAACCTCTTGCTGTAACGATGAATGGCGGTGTTGTTATCGCTATTGATGTTGATAAGCGCAGTATCGATCGTCGTATTGAAAAGAGATACTGTGATATGTATACAGAATCATTAGAAGAAGCATTAATGGTTGCGAACGAGTATAAAGAAAAGAAAGAACCGATTTCAATTGGTTTATTAGGAAATGCGGCAGAGATTTTACCAGAGCTAGTGAAGCGTAATATTACGCCAGATTTAGTTACAGATCAAACATCTGCTCATGATCCATTAAACGGTTATATTCCAGTAGGTTACACATTAGAAGAAGCAGCAAAACTTCGTGAAGAAGATCCGGAGCGCTACGTACAATTATCAAAAGAAAGCATGACAAAACATGTGGAAGCAATGCTTGCTATGCAAGCAAAAGGTGCAATTACATTTGATTACGGAAATAACATTCGCCAAGTTGCTTTCGATGAAGGATTAAAAAATGCATTTGATTTCCCAGGATTCGTTCCGGCATTTATTCGTCCATTATTCTGTGAGGGGAAAGGTCCATTCCGTTGGGTAGCTCTTTCTGGTGATCCAGAAGATATTTATAAAACTGACGAAGTAATTTTGCGTGAGTTCGCTGATAATGAGCATTTATGTAATTGGATTCGTATGGCACGTCAACAAGTTGAGTTTCAAGGTCTTCCATCACGTATTTGTTGGCTTGGTTACGGTGAGCGTGCGAAATTTGGTCGCATCATTAATGAAATGGTGGCTAACGGTGAATTGTCAGCACCGATTGTTATCGGTCGTGACCATTTAGATTGCGGATCAGTGGCATCTCCAAACCGTGAAACAGAGGCGATGAAAGACGGTAGTGATGCGGTAGCAGACTGGCCAATTTTAAACGCATTAATTAATAGTGTAAACGGTGCGAGCTGGGTATCTGTTCACCACGGTGGTGGCGTTGGTATGGGTTATTCACTTCACGCTGGAATGGTTATTGTTGCAGATGGAACAGAAGCAGCAGCAAAACGTATTGAGCGTGTATTAACTTCTGACCCTGGTATGGGTGTTGTTCGTCACGTTGATGCAGGATATGAATTAGCGGTTCAAACCGCGAAAGAAAAAGGCGTTACCATTCCAATGATGAAATAAGGAGGAGAAAACATGCTGGACACTTTACTAATCAATATCGGTCAATTACTCACAATGGATCAAGAAGATGGCTTGTTAAGACGGGAAGCGATGAACACGCTTCCTGTTATTGAAAACGGTGCGGTTGGAATTGAAAATGGTGTGATTACTTTCGTTGGTACAGTAGAAGAAGCAAAAGGACTACAGGCGAAGGAAGTTATTGATTGTGGCGGGAAAATGGTTTCTCCTGGTCTTGTTGACCCGCATACTCATCTTGTGTTTGGTGGATCTCGTGAAAATGAAATCGCGCTGAAATTACAAGGTGTTCCGTACTTAGAAATTTTAGAACAAGGCGGAGGGATTCTTTCGACTGTTAATGCAACGAAACAAGCATCGAAAGAAGAACTTGTAGAAAAAGCAAAATTCCATTTGGACCGTATGCTATCTTTCGGAGTTACGACTGTAGAAGCGAAGAGTGGTTACGGATTAGATGATGAGACGGAATGGAAACAATTAGAGGCGACTGCACAATTGCAAAAAGAGCATCCAATCGATTTAGTGTCAACATTTTTAGGTGCTCATGCAGTTCCGAAAGAGTACAAAGGAAGATCAAAAGAATTTTTACAATGGATGTTAGATTTACTACCAGAAATGAAAGAGAAGCAACTAGCGGAATTCGTTGATATTTTCTGCGAAACAGGTGTGTTCTCTGTTGAAGAATCAAAAGAGTTTTTATTAAAAGCGAAAGAGCTTGGCTTTGATGTAAAAATTCATGCGGACGAAATCGACCCTCTTGGTGGTGCGGAAGCAGCGGCTGAAATTGGTGCAGCATCAGCGGACCATTTAGTTGGCGCTTCTGATAAAGGGATTGAAATGCTTGCAAATTCGAATACAGTAGCAACTTTATTACCGGGGACAACTTTCTATTTAAATAAAGAAAGCTTTGCCCGCGGTCGTAAAATGATTGATGAAGGTGTTGCAGTAGCGTTAGCTACAGACTTTAACCCAGGTAGCTGTCCAACTGAAAACATTCAGCTTATTATGAGCATCGCAATGCTGAAACTAAAAATGACACCAGAAGAAGTTTGGAACGCGGTAACAGTTAACTCTTCTTATGCTATTAATCGAGGCGATGTAGCTGGGAAAATTAGAGTTGGTCGTAAGGCAGATTTAGTTTTATGGGATGCGTACAATTATGCTTACGTACCGTATCATTACGGCGTAAGTCATGTAAATACAGTATGGAAGAATGGTAATATCGCATATACAAGAGGTGAACAATCGTGGAGCACGGCCACTATTTAAAGAAAAATGCAAAGTTTATCGATCGTGAAGTGACGAAATGGAGTGAAATGATTAAAGATTGGGAGGAAGGCGTAGAAATATTCGGTGCTGCCTTAATTGGAGCACCCCTTTCTAAACCATCTATTAGTCATTCAGGGGCAAGTTTTGCTCCAAAAACAATTCGAGCGATGTTAGATGCATACAGCACATACGCAATTACAGAAGAACATGATATGAAAGAAAGTGTCTTATATGATTGTGGTGATATTACGATGCATGTGACGGATATAAAAGAAAGTCATAACCGAATTGCGAAAACAGTTGGGCACTTAACGAAAGTAAATCCGAACATGATACCAATCGTTCTTGGTGGTGATCACTCGATTAGTTTTCCGAGCATAACAGGATTTGCAAATAGTAAAGGAAAGGTCGGTATTATTCAATTTGATGCCCATCATGATTTACGTAATTTAGATGATGGTGGTCCGTCAAATGGTACACCGTTCCGTAGTTTACTAGAAAATGATGTTATTACAGGAAAACAACTCGTTCAAATCGGTATTCGTAATTTTTCAAATGCACGTGCGTACCATGAATATGCAAAAGAACATGGTGTGACAGTGTATACAATGAAAGAAGTAAGAGAGCGAGAAATCAAAGATATTATCATAGAAAGTATTGAAGTATTAAGAAAACAAGGTGTGATTTCTATTTATATTTCTCTTGATATGGACGTATTAGACCAAGCGTTTGCGCCAGGTTGCCCAGCGATTGGACCTGGAGGAATGGATAGCGCAACTTTACTTGATGCGATTGAGTTCCTTGGAAAAGAGCCGCTCGTTCAAGGGATGGATATAGTAGAAATTGATCCATCCCTTGATTTTAGGGATATGACGAGTAGAGTAGCAGCGCAAGTGATTATGAGTTTTCTTTTAGCGAGAGAAACAGCTCGTAAGCGGGTTAGTCTATAGACGGAAAAAATAATTCTATAAGTGTAAATTATAAAAGAAGCATCTGCTAATTGTTAGCAGATGCTTCTTTTATGATTTACGACTGAATTGCAAGGTGAGATGAAGAAAGTGGTAATTGAATATCAACGATAGTACCTTTATTTAATTCGCTTGAAATGTGTAATTGACCATGATGCTCTTCAATTATTTTGTAACACATCATTAATCCTAGTCCAGTACCTTTTTCTTTTAAACTATAAAAGGGTTCGCCTAAACGAGAGATTCGTTCTTCTGGTATACCACACCCTTCATCGATAATGCGTATTAGGATGAAATGATTTTCTAACGGTTTTGTTTGGATGTAAATATTTCCGCCATTTGGCATCGCCTCTATAGCATTTTTTAATATATTTATAAAAACTTGTTTTAGTTGGTTACCGTCACATTGAATATCATGTACGTAATCAATGTGATCCATAATGATATGAACGCTATGCATAATGGCAGTCGGTAAAATAAATGTGACTACCTCTTCTATTAAAGTTTGTATATTGCAAGTTTGGATAGATAAAACTTGTGGCTTAGACATCGCCATAAATTGACTCGTAATAGATTCCATTTGTGAAATCTCACCTAGCATAACATCGACATACCATTTATTCTCCTCATTTATTTCAGGGAGTAGTAATGTTAAAAAGCCTTTTAGAGAAGTGAGTGGATTTCGAATTTCATGGGCAATTCCAGCTGTCAGTTGTCCGACTACTGCGAGTTTTTCTGATTTCCGTAATAGCTTTTCAGTTTCTTTAAGCTCAGTAACGTCTCTTCCCATTACGATAAGACCTTTCCGAGAACCGTCAGGATGATAAAGAGGGACTTTTGATATACTTAAGATGAGGTCGAAATCATCTCTATGTATAACAAATTCTTCTCCGTGAAGAATTTGTTTTTGTTGCCATGCTAGTTCATCGATTTCTTCACAATGTAAAAAAGCTTCTCGGTATGCTTCATTATATTGAATGAGTTCACTGTCCTTTTTCCCGTGATAGGGTACATGATGGAAATTAAAGCAAGAAAGTGCATAGTCATTTGCTTCAAGCCAGCGCCCTTCATGATCTTTAAATATAACAAACGCAGGCATGGAATTCATTAACGTGCGTAATCTTTCCTCACTTTCCTTTAACATTCTTTCAATTCTTTCTGATTTTTCAAGAGGTTTCATAATCGCATATACACCTGTTAGACGATTCTTTGCAAATATAGGTACTAATTTTGTAATGACGTCTAATAAGAACCCGTCTTTATGATAAACAGATACGATATACTCTTGTTGATTGTCCGCTTCAATATTTTTTATATATCGTAATACTTGCTCAGAAATATGAGCTTCTAAAATAGTGGTAATGTTTTTGCGTTCTAATTCTAAAGAAGTGTAACCTAGTATTCTTTCGGCAGAAGGGTTGGTGTGTAGAATAACTCCCTCTAAGTTTAATGAAATAATACTATCAGGATTATGTTCGAACAGAGAGGCGTACATTTCTGCTAAAGAACGATCTTGTATATGGTTTCGCAAACGTCCAGAAATGTTCGGATGACGTTTTTTTTGAATAGATGAATATTTTTTACGACTCATAATATTTCCTCCGTACAACTAGCATCTAAAAAGATTTATCTATTATTAACTATAATATAGGTATAACCTATATTTCTATAAAAAATAAAAGTTACAGAATTAAATTTATTTTCTTTTTTTGTTGAAATTAGAAAATGCAGCAATAAGAGAAGCTTATATCGTTTTATTATTTTTTTGTAAGTTACATTGATATGCTTTTGTTATAACATAAGGATAGAGGAGGGGGAGAGAAAATGAAAGGTTATATGCAAGGGATTGATCATGTGCAAGTAGCTGCACCTATAGGATGTGAAGAAGAGGCTCGTGAATTTTATGGGAATAAAATTGGTATGGAAGAAATTCCAAAGCCAGAAGAGTTAAAAAAACGAGGCGGATGTTGGTTTAAGTGTGGGAATCAAGAAATCCATATCGGTGTAGAGCAGAATTTTACACCAGCTAAAAAAGCACATCCCGCTTTTTATGTGACTCAAATTAATGAATTTAAGCAAACATTGATAGAGCAAGATATAGAAGTGATTGATGATCATGCACGACCAGATGTAATTAGATTTTACGTGTCAGATCCATTTGGAAACAGAATTGAATTTATGCAAAATAAAGACTAGGTGGACGCCACCTAGTCTTTAACTTCTTCTGAAAAGTCCTAACACTTCTACAGTTTCTGTAATATTAACGAACGCATGCGGGTCGATTTCAGAAATTGTTAGCTTCATACTTGCTAATTCTTCACGAGAAACGACGGTCATAAGTACACGCTTTTTTTCACTTGAATAAGCACCTTCGCCATCAAGTAATGTAATTCCACGTACAACAGTTGAAAGAAGCTGTTTTTTCATTTTTTCTGCTTCATTTGTTACAATCATAAGTGTAACTTTACGATGTTTCGTATGGACTGCATCGATTACTTTACCAGTTACATAAATTGAAAGTAGACTTGTAAGCGCAACATCCCAAGTGAAGAAGAATCCTGCAATAATAACAACGACTGCATTTAAAACAATAAGGAATCCGCCAAGTTTAATGTCTCTTTTACGAGATAACAACATACCGATAATATCAAATCCACCAGTAGATCCACTACAGTTAAAAACAAGGCCGATACCAGCTCCGGCAATGACACCTCCAAAGATAGAAGATAACAGTGGATCTGTCGCTACGACTTTTACTGGAACGTAGTATAATGCGACAGATAATACAATTACGGAGACAACTGTGTTAAAAATCACTTTTTTTCCAAGACCTATGTATCCTAAAATAAGGATAGGTAAGTTTAATACGAAGTTAACTATACCTGTATTTACGGGGGTTACAATCCCTAAAATAATAGCAATTCCGCCAATTCCACTACTTAAAATTTTGTGGGGGATAAGGAAAAGATTAAAGGCAATTGCAATAATAATAGAACCAATAATAACACCAAGAAATCTGACCATCTTTTTCCCGTCCTTCACTAAAAAAATCATATTATTTCAAGATTATATATGATATTGAAAGTTTTGGGTAAAAACAGTTTATTTCGGAAAATTAGATTAATCGGAAAAATGCGAGTATTTCATAATTTGAAAGGGGATACAGATATGAGGATAAAAACGTATCAACAGAAAAGTCCTTTGAAGCGTGAATGTGAGGATTCTTATTTTTGTAATGACGATAAAATGATTTATGGTGTATGTGATGGTGCAACACCACTTGTTCCGTTTCGTGATGAAAAGGGACATAGTGGAGCATACATCGCTTCACATTTATTTGCAAGTTATTTTACTTCATTACGCGAGAATCATAGGTTACAAGTTGCAGTTGCAAGAGTAAATGATTTATTGCAGAACAAGATGTTAGAATATAAGGTTGATACGAGAAAAAAAGAGTATTTGTGGTGTACATGTATTGCGGCAGTTCAAATAGATGGTGAGAAACTCGAATATGCACAGCTAGGCGATTGTATGATTGTTGCGATACTTCAAGATGGAACGATGCAAGTATTAACGAAAGACACAGTTAAGGGAATTAGTGAGCGTGCAAAAAAGAAGAGAGAAGAAGATCGTAAAAAAGGGTTATCTGTGCCAGAAGAACATATTTTTCAAGATGTTCGAGAACAGTTAACATACAATCGTTATCTTGCGAATATGCCAAATGGGTATTCGGTCGCAAATGGGATGAAAGAAGCGATACATTATTTGCAACATGGTGAACTACAAATAGATGAAGTGAGTGGAATTTTTATTTGTTCAGATGGGTTGTTCCATCCAGATTGGTCATTAGAACAAACTGTTGCATATATAAGAAAGAATGGAATAGAAGAGTATGTAGCAATCATTGAAAGATTAGAGGGAGAAAAAAGAATAAGACCAGATGACAAAACTGTTATCACGATTGATTTTTAAAAGGGGGAAGTTTATATGGAAATTAAATGCGTAAATTTAACATTTCAAGATAAGTTAGTTCCGTTAGAAAAAGTAAATAAATTGATTATTCACCATACATCAGAAGATGACTGGGATGTGTATAAAACGCATGAATTTCATCAAACTGTAAGAGGATGGAGCGGGATTGGTTACAATTATTTTATTGAAAAGGACGGAACTATAATTGAAGGAAGAGGTTTACATATTGGAGCGCATGCGAAAGACCATAATCGTAATGCAATTGGAATATGTATGACGGGTAATTTTAATAAATATGATCCAACTACTGCACAAATGAAATCATTATATTCTTTATGTAAAATGTTTATGAATCAGTTTTCTATAAAGAAAGAAAATGTACTAGGTCATAGGGAGCTAGAAGGGGTTACAAAAAGTTGTCCTGGAAGCCGTTTTTCTATGGTAGAGTTAAGAAAAGTACTATCTTAAATATAGAGGAGTAACAAGTTATGATGAATATAAAAATAACGTCTGATAAAAAAGAAGAAATTGTAGCAAAAATTCAGCAATTTTTCATGGAAGAAGACTTAGATGAAATTGGGCGTTTCCAAGCAGAGCGTTTAATAGAAGAAATGATTAAATTAGTAGGACCGTATGCGTATAATCGAGCAATTGGAGATGCTAGAAAACTTGTAAGCGAGAAATTAACGAATATTGAGGAAGACTTGTATGTGTTAGAGAAGAGCGAAGGGAAATAAAAGAAGGCTAGAAATTCTAGTCTTTTTTTTATTTGATTAGCAGTAAAAAACACGGAGAAAACACGAAAAGGACATTGGAAGTACACTCTTTATTTTTAGAATATTCTTAGTTTTAAAATACTTCAGAAAGGGAGAGTGTAATGAGATTAACGCCAAGAGAAATTGATAAACTGATGGTATTTGTTGCGGCTGATTTAGCTTATCGACGTAAAGAGAGAGGGCTTAAATTAAATTATCCAGAAAGTATCGCTATCATTACATATGAAATTTTGGAGGGAGCAAGAGATGGTAAAAACGTTGCGGAATTAATGGAGCTTGGAAAAAATATTTTAAGTGCTGAAGATGTTATGGATGGTATTGCAGACATGATATCAGATATTCAAGTTGAGGCAACTTTTCCTGATGGAACAAAATTAGTAACTATTCATCAACCAATTCATTAAAGGAAGTGAATGTTATGATTCCAGGGCAATATATCCTTGCGAAAGAAGACATAGTATGTAATGGAAATAAAAAAGCAACGAAAGTTAAGGTGTTAAATCAGGGAGATAGACCTATTCAAATTGGATCTCATTACCACTTTTATGAAGTGAATGAGGCGTTAAAGTTCAATCGTAGTGTAGCAATTGGACAACATTTAAATATACCAGCGGGTACAGCGGTAAGATTCGAGCCTGGAGATGAAAAAACGATTGAATTAGTTTCATACTCAGGGAAGCAAGAAGTATATGGTTTTAAAAATAAAGTGGATGACGATATTCAATCTTACAAAAAAAGAGGGTGATAGTATGAGTTTTAAGATGTCACGTAAACAATATGCTGATTTATATGGTCCAACTACAGGAGATTCTATTCGTTTAGCGGATACACAATTATTCGCACATATTGATCGAAATTACACCGTATATGGTGATGAAGCTGTCTTTGGCGGAGGGAAATCAATTAGAGATGGTATGGGGCAAAATTCGCAACTTACAAGGGAACAAGGGGTTGTGGATGTTGTTATTACGAATGCAATTATTATTGATTATACAGGAGTATATAAAGCGGATATTGGTATAAAAGATGGAAAGATTTCAGCAATTGGTAAGAGTGGTAATCCTTCAGTTATGGATACTATTGATATCATCATTGGAACATCAACGGAAGTAATTTCTGGTGAGCGGAAAATCGTTACAGCTGGAGGTATTGATACACACGTGCATTTCATATCCCCACAGCAAATTGATACAGCATTAGCTTCCGGTATAACAACTTTAATTGGCGGAGGAACAGGACCGGCAGAGGGTACTAAGGCAACTACAATAACGCCTGGACCTTGGAATTTAAGAAAAATGCTAGAAGCGGCAGAAGCTTTTCCTATAAATCTTGGGTTTTTAGGGAAAGGAAATAGTTCAAGTTTACCTGCCATGGAAGAACAAATATTTGCTGGAGCTATCGGATTGAAAATTCATGAAGATTGGGGAGCGACTTCTTCAGCAATTAATCACTCATTACAGATCGCTGATAAATATGATATTCAAGTTGCTATTCATACTGATACGCTAAATGAATGTGGTTTTGTGGAGGAAACGATAAAGGCTATTGATGATCGTGTTATTCATACGTACCACACTGAAGGAGCTGGTGGTGGGCATGCGCCAGATATTATAAAGATTGCTGCACTGAATAATATTTTACCTTCTTCAACGAACCCGACCTTGCCATATACAGTGAATACGCTGGATGAACATTTAGATATGCTCATGGTATGTCATCATTTAAAAGCCAATATTCCAGAAGATGTAATGTTTGCGGATTCAAGAATTCGAAAAGAAACAATTGCGGCAGAGGATATTTTGCAAGATTTAGGGGTTTTCAGCATGATTAGCTCTGACTCACAGGCGATGGGAAGGGTTGGAGAGGTTATTATTCGCAATTGGCAAACCGCCGATAAAATGAAAAAGCAGATTGGTAGTTTAGAGGGAGATAAAGAATATAATGATAATAATAGAATTCAACGCTATATAGCTAAGTACACAATTAATCCAGCTATTACACATGGGATTTCAGAATATGTTGGCTCTATTGAAGTAGGAAAGTATGCAGACCTTGTAATATGGGATCCACAATTTTTCGGTGTTAAGCCAGATATGGTTTTGAAAAATGGGATGGTAGTGATGGCATTAATGGGAGACGAGAATGCTTCGATTCCTACACCACAACCATATTATGAAAAAAAGATGTTTGGTGCATATGGAAAAGCAGTACAGTCAAGTTCGATTACATTTGTATCGAAAGTAGCTTATGAGAATAATATTAAAGAAAAATTAGGTTTAAATAAAGTTGTATTACCTGTTAAAAATACAAGAGAAATTTCTAAGCAAGATATGAAGCTGAATAATGCAACACCAGAAATTGAAGTGGATCCGCAGACATATGAAGTTAAAGTTGATGGACAAGTTATCACATGTGAAGCAGTAGATGTATTACCGATGGCGCAAAGGTATTTTTTATTTTGACATAACGGGGGAGATAAAATGATTGTTGAAAAAATTAATAACAATGTATGCAATATGAATGATTTTGCAAATACAAAAAAGCATCTTGATAAAATATTGATTTCTAGTGAACTTTTATTGAAGAGAGTTCAGAAATTATATTCAGAATCTGGTTTTGAAATTGGGGTGTCTTTAGATAATGGAGAAACATTAAAGAACGGTGATATTTTATATGAAGATGAAAATCGAATTGCATATATTGAAGTATTGCCAGAAGAGGTCATTGTAATTACTCCAACGTCAATAAAAGAAATGGGAATGATTGCTCATAATTTAGGGAATAGACATTTACCAGCACAATTCGATGAAGGGTGCATGATTTTGGCGAATGACTACTTAGTAGAAGATTTACTTAAAAAGGAAGGTGTTCCTTATCAAAAAGAAAATAGAGTATTACCAAAACCGTTCAAGCACGCTTCACACAAACATATTTAACCTACTTAACCTACTCCAAATGAGTGATTCGAACTTCCCAACAGGAAGTTTTAGTCATTCTTTTGGATTAGAAACATTTATTCAAGAGGGACAAGTTACAAATAAAGCCGGATTTTTCAAATGGATTAATCGATATGTAAAAGTGCAATTAACATACACGGACGGCTTAATTTGCAAATATACTTACGAAGCCATTAAGAATAATGAGGGAGAACAAATTACATTTTTAGATGATTTAATAACAGCACAAACATTGCCTTTTGAATGTAGAAAAGCAAATAGAATGATTAGTAAAAGTACTTCTAAATTATTGTGTGAATTGTTCTTATTTGTAAATTTAAATAGGTACAAAGAAAATATTTTTGGGGATAAATTACAAGGTCATCCGAGTATCGTATACGGAATATTAGGGGCAGAATTGAAAATGACAATAGAAGAAACGCTCTTAGTTTTTTTATACTCAAGTGTTGGAAGCATAATTCAAAACGGTGTGAGAGCCATTCCTCTTGGACAAACAGATGGTCAAAAACTATTACAAGAATGCCATGAATTGATCTGTGAATCTATTGATAGAATTCAAATACTTTCATTAGAGGATTTTGGATTGAATGATCCTGAATTTGAAATAAATCAAATGCAACATGAAGATGTAAATATAAGAGTCTTCATGTCATAGGGAGGAAAAATAAAATGATAAAACCTATTAAAATTGGTATTGGTGGCCCGGTAGGTGCTGGAAAAACAATGTTAGTTGAAAAGTTAACAAAATATTTAAATACAGATTATGAAATTGCAGCAATTACAAATGATATTTATACGAAAGAAGATGCAAAGATTTTATTGAAAACAGGTGTTTTACCAGAGGATAGAATTATTGGTGTAGAGACAGGAGGGTGTCCACATACAGCAATTCGAGAAGATGCTTCTATGAATTTTGAAGCAATTGAAGAACTCATGATTAGACATAACAATTTAGATATTATTTTTATTGAGAGTGGGGGGGATAATTTAGCTGCCACATTTAGTCCAGAGCTAGTGGATTTTTCAATTTATATTATTGATGTGGCGCAAGGAGAAAAGATTCCTCGTAAAGGTGGACAAGGAATGATCAAATCTGATGTATTTGTTATTAATAAAACGGATTTGGCACCTTATGTAGGGGCTGATCTTGGAGTTATGGAGCAGGATACGAAAAATTACCGACATAATAAACCATATTTTTTTACAAATTTAAAGGATGAGGAAGGCTTACAAGAATTAATAAATTGGATGCGACAAAACATCATGTTAGAAGGATTGAAAAAATGAAAGCTCCTACAGGTGTCTTAAACATTGATGTGATGGAAAAGAGACATAAAACCGTACCGATTAAGGTTTATCATAAAGATGCCTTAAAAGTAACGCAGCCAATATATTTGGACGAGTATGGTAGAGCGTATTACTATATCATGAATTCTGGTGGAGGTTATGTAAAAGGAGACTTCTATTCTATAAATATAAATGTTCGTGAAGATGCGAAAACATATATAACAAGCCAATCAGCAACGAAGGTTTACAAGACTCCAAATAGTTATGCTTTGCAAGAATTGAATGTTTATATTGGTGAGAATGCTGTTATGGAATATTTACCAGATCCGTTAATTATGTATAAGGATGCAGCATATAAGCAAAAAATCAATATATATATGCAAAGCAATTCTACATTGATTTTATGTGATTCAGTTACGCCTGGTTGGTCTCCAAATATGGAGAAATTCACTTATCAATATTTTGATTCATTAACAAAAATATATATGGAAAATAAACTTGTAGTTTACGATCATCTATTGCTAAATCCTTTAAAAGAGTCGTTAAATCAAATGGGAATATTAAATCAATACTCCCATTATGGTACTCTCATAGTTATTAATGAGAACATTACAAATGATTTAATTGCAACATTGAAAACGTCGCTTACTAACACCAATAATATGAAAATTGGAATATCTTCTATGCCATGTAAAGGCTTTGTGTTACGCATACTTAGTCATAATACAGAGGATATGGAGTTTATATTTTTTCAGTGTCATCGTTTTGTTAGAGAGAACTGTTTGCATGAAGAATTAACATCCTATCGAAAATATTAAGTAGGAGAAGGGGATACTATGACTAATGTGGGATTATTGTTTGTCGGTGCAGTTCTATTTATGAATTCACTAGCAGCTTTTAAACTCATTGATAACAAAAGCGTAGGGTATTTCAACTTATTTGTAGGGGCATTACAAACTTTGACACCATTATATTTATTATTTATAGAAAGTCAATCTGATGAGTGGACTATCCTATCTAATGGAACTATTTTTTTATTTGGTTTTACTTATTTATATGTTGGGCTTACGAATATATTAAAACTTGATTCTTCAGGTGTAGGTTACTATTCTCTTTGGGTTGCTATTATTGCGACGGTTATGGGAATAGTGAATCAATTACATGAGAGTGGAAGTCTACAAAGTACGATAATTTGGTTCTTTTGGGCGTTCCTTTGGTTTTTATTTTTCCTAAAAGATGGGCTGAAAAAGAAGATTCATATTTATGTAGGGATCGTTTGCTTCATTGAATCTTGGATTACTGCAACGATACCAGCTCTGCTAACACTCACAAATCATACAGACGTGTTAAATAATTTTGTAATTATTTTAGTGACTGTTATAACAATTGTAGTTTTTATTATGACACTTTTCTTTTTTAAGAGTATTCAATTTAAAGTAGAAAGGGTTAGTAAGTATGTGGAAAAGTGAACTGAAAAAGGCAACTAATTTTTTTGTTATTATTATATTTCTTCATGTGCTTGGAGTTCTTTTATTATTACCTGCACTGTATAAAGGCAATAGCATAATTGGAATGGCTATTATTGCATATTCTTTAGGATTGCGTCATGCGCTTGATAGTGATCATATTGTCGCAATTGATAATACTGTTCGGAAATTAATTGAAAAAGGCAAAAACTCACAGGGGGTGGGATTTTACTTCTCATTAGGACACTCTACTGTAGTATTTGTGATGATAGTATTAATTGCTTTAATTGGAAAAACGGCAAAACATGGAATGGAAAGTTTTTCTACTATAGGCGGTATTATCGGTACAATCGTTTCTAGTACATTCCTTATTATTATCGGTCTTACCAATTTGTTGTACCTTATTAAAGTATTAAGAAGCCAAGAGGGTAAGCAGCTAGAAAACTTAGGATTTATATACCGTTTCACGCAGCGCTTATTTAGGTTTATTGATAGTCAAAAGCAATTGTATATAATCGGTTTTTTATTTGGGCTCGGTTTTGATACAGCAAGTGAAATTGGATTAATTGCTCTTTCTACAGTAACTGCAACAAGTCAATCTATTCCACTTGCAAGTATATTTGCTTTTCCCATTTTGTTTGCTGCAGGAATGTCATTGATGGATACATTAGATAGTACATTCATGAATACGAATTATAAGTGGGCAAGGGAAAATAGTCGAATAAGAAATTCGTATAATGTATTAATCACCTCAATATCTGTTATAACGGCTTTTTTAATAGGGGGGTATCAACTATTATCTTTGCTTATTGAAAGCTATAATTTACAGGGATCTTTTTGGAATCTCATACAGGTAGTTAATTTTGACTATTTGGGTATATGTCTCGTTGTATTTTTTATTATTTCTCTTATTGTTTTTGCTATGTGGAATAGAAATGCCTTTAAAGAACCACTTACAAAGAGTATAGAGAAATAAAAATATATTGTATGTTATTTGGTATATTATGTATACAGAGTATGGGTAAAACTTTATGAAATAAAAAACGCGTTAGATGAAAATGCATCTAACGTGTTTTTATTATTTATGTTTTTTATATTCATGTACTTTCCCTTTTACATTACTGATAGTACTTTTAGCATTGCCTTTTATTTTATCCCATTTTCCCTCGGCTTGTAATTTCTTATTGTCAGTTACTTTCCCAACAACTTCTTTTACTTCGCCTTTTACTTTATCAAAAGCACCTTCTACTTTTTCTTTTAAACTATAATCATGCTTAGTCATACATTTCTCCTCCTTGTAGTTTGATCAAAATTTTCTTTTCATATTGCAAGTTGAATGATGTATCTAGTAATAGCGCAGTAAATTTAGTTTGAATATTCAAATGATTAATAGGGTAAAAAAGGAATTGTCATAAAATGTATAAGATTGTAATGAGAAGAGAAAAATGTTAATTACATGTCTTTCGCAGTCCATATTGATTTTGTATAAGCAATTTTTAAATGAGCGCGTTCCATATTATTTTGACTGCTACTACTAAGATTCCTCCGTCAATAAATATATTTCATAGTACATATACGATTTTTGTTCTGAGATTCCTGTTGTAATGTAAGAGAATAAGAAGGTTTTTGGAAGGGAAATAGAAGTGAACTGTCGAAGGGAGTAGAAACAGATTAAAGGTGGTGCTCTCATGAAACAGAAAGACGTGCAGACATGCTCGTATTGTAGTTCACATCATATTGGTGAAGGGGAGTTTGTCGGATATGCACAAATAAGGAAAAAGGAGACGATGTTCATATCTTCACCAGTGGATGCTTATATTTGTACAGATTGCGGGAATATCCTTTTATTAAAGGTGCGGAATTATGAAAAGTTTAAACAGAAGCCGTTATGATTATTGAGAAGTGGTCATATCCAGTGTTGTATACGAAACGTCTTATATTAAGGGAAATTAATATGAATGATATTTTACATATAAATGAATATGCCTCATATAAAGAGATGACAACTTATGCTGTATGGGATACTTATCAATCGTTACATGACACACAAAAATATATAGAAGAAATTGTGAGTCGATATAGGGAAGGAAAAGTAGCCCCCTTGGAATATTTCATAACGAAAACTTCTTTAAGTGAATAATGGAGTTTTTATTTTTGTAACAACAATTACATGTAATTTAATTGTTATAACTAGTTATTATAAGGAGCCGTTTTATCCCGCTATTTGTNNAATGCGAGGAAGTGAGGTGGAAGATAACTGCCCGTAAAAGTCCGATTAGTGTGGGCTCATAATCAGTGGGGGATGGACAAAACCCCCACTGATTAAAGTTTCACTTTATTAACGCCATAATCATAGAAGAAAAACAGCTAAGCCGTATATAAAACCGCTATATAACATAATCGCAACCGCAAGTTGACAAAGTGTAACTAAAGGAAGATAGTAATCGTTTTATTTTTAAACTGAAAAAGAAAGTAAGGAAAAAAGTGGATAGTTTATACATAATAAAAAACATGTTTCGGATTATTGTATTCAAAACATGTTTTTTATTGTTCCAAATTATTTCCAAAGAAATAATTCGGAAAATACAGAAAAATACGGCAATTATTTGTGGAAATCTGTTATAATATACAAAAATGAAAACGTTTTAAAAGGAGGCTGTAAACAATATGATGATGAATATACCGCTAACAGTTAATTCTATGATGGAAAGAGCAGAAAAATTATTCCCAAAGAAAGAAATCATTTCTCGCACACATGATACAGTTACAACATTAACGTATAAGCAGCTAGGAGAAAGGACGAGAAGACTTTCTAGTGCGTTAAAAAAGCTTGGGATTAAAGACGGCGAACGCGTAGGAACGTTAGCATGGAATCATCATCGACATGTGGAAGCGTATTTTGCTATTCCGGGTATTACTTCCGTTTTGCACACAATTAATATTCGTTTATCTCCTCAACATATTTCATATATTATTCAGCATGCAGAAGATCGAATTCTACTTATTGATGAAGATCTCGTACCACTCGTTGAAAATATTCAATCACAATTATCAACTGTACAAGCTTACATTATTATGACTGATAAAGATGAACTTCCAAGTACTACACTGCAGCCTGTATATCATTATGAAAAGCTATTAGAAGAAGGGGATCCGAATTATCAATTTGTAAAAGATATTGATGAAAATACACCTGCTGGTATGTGTTATACGTCTGCAACTACGGGAAATCCAAAAGGTGTTGTATATACGCATCGTAGTACTGTATTACACTGTATGGCAATCGGGTTAGCTGATACAGCTGCTTTATCGGAAAGTGATGTGGCGATGGCAATCGTACCGATGTTTCATGTAAATGCTTGGGGAATTCCTTTTGCTGCTACTTGGTTTGGGGCAAAACAAGTTCTTCCAGGACCGATGTTTACTCCAAAAATTTTATTAGAGATGATTCAAGATGAAAAAGTAACGATAGCAGCAGGTGTGCCGACAATTTGGCTTGGTGTATTACAAGAGTTAGAAAATAATAGTTACAATTTATCTAGTATGACGAGAATATTATGTGGTGGTGCAGCTGCGCCGAAAAGTGTTATTCAAGCATTTGAACAGAAACACAATGTTCCTTTCATACATGCATATGGGATGACTGAAACAAGCCCGCTCGTAACTCTGGCGCGTTTAAAAAGTTATGAAACAGAATTATCGTATGAAGAGCAATTGGAAATTCGCTCAAAACAAGGATATCTTGTGCCAGGTGTTGAGATGAAAGTAGTTGGAGCAGCAGGTGAAGTGAAGTGGGACAGTACCGAGATGGGAGAACTATGTTTACGAGCACCATGGATCGCTGAAAGTTATTATAATGATGAGCGTACTGCCGAAGGATTCCGTGACGGTTGGTTATATACTGGTGATGTCGTTACAGTGGATGAAGAAGGATGTGTAAAGATTGTAGATCGTACAAAGGATGTTATTAAAAGCGGAGGGGAATGGATTTCTTCAGTAGATCTTGAAAATGCTTTAATGGCACATGATGCTATATTTGAAGCAGCCGTCGTTGCAGTTCCGCACCCGCAGTGGCAGGAGCGACCAGTTGCCTGTGTTGTTCAAAAGAAAAATAGTACGGTTACAAAAGAAGAACTATATGAGTTTTTAAAACCACAGTTTGCGAAGTGGTGGTTACCGGACGATATTGTATTTATGGAAGAAATACCGAAAACATCTGTTGGGAAGTTTTTAAAACAGGCGCTCCGGAAAGAACTTGAGCATTTGTATAAAGAGAAATAATTGAACTTCTGTTTGTAAACTTACATTAAAGGTATTCTGTATTCATATAATTGGTCGTATTTTCGTAGTTTATGTATTTGGCATTATTGTACAAACTTTCATAATGGATGTTCCCGTGTGGGAAACGATGAAAGTGAGTGTTGTGTTTTTACAAGGTGATTTCATAAAAGCAATTATAGCAGCAATTTTCGTGACAAAATTACATCGTTCATTGAAACATATTATTACGCCCGCTTTGAAGAATGGGAAATATACAAATGCGGGATAAGAAAGAGGGGGCTGTCCTATAAGTTGGTTTCACCGATTTATGGAATAGCCCCTTTACAAAAATAGTTTACACAGCTGACTGCAAAGAAGAAATAAGCTGACTTAAAAACTCGCCCCCGGTCATAATTGCTTTCCCACCACCGCGAGCACTCTTTTTATTTCCGCCGCCTTTTCCTTCAATGGCAGGCAACGCATTTTTTAGAAGTGTGTTCATATCGAGCATTACTGCTTTTCCGCAAGCGAGAATACATTGTAGTTTGTCATCATTTTCAATGACGAAATACGTAATTGCATGCTCTTGTTGTTCTGTAATAATAGCAGAAAGTTTTGCGATTTCTTGCATAGAGCGATTTGTAAATACTTTAGAGATAAGTGTTCCGGCTTGCGTTTCTTCTACATGTTGTAATAGTTCATTTGCCTCTGCAAATAATAATTTTTCACTCATTGTTTGTATTGCTTTTTCGTTTTCCTTTTGAGAAGCTAGAAGTTGTGCTACTTTTGCTGGAATATCAGTTGCGCTACTGTTTAATTGTTTAGAAACATCTTTTATAATTTGTTGATGTTGTCCCATTAATTTAAGTGTGCGCCAACCAGCGGTAAATGTTAAGCGTATACCACCTTTATTGCGCTCCCAACTAAGTACTTGAATAGGGCCTACTTCACCTGTACATTTCGGATGCGTTCCACCACAGCCGTTATAATCAAAGTTTTCGATAATAACAACACGTATATTTTCTGTCATAGTTGGCTCTTTACGAAGAGGTAATGTTTTTGCTTCTCCTAAGTTCATCCACTGGATACGGATTGGATGGTTTTCAAAAACAATGTTGTTGGCAATATGCACTGCTTTTTCAACTGTTTCCGCAGGAAGATTTGCAGTTTCTAAATCAATTGTTACCGTTTCTTTTCCAAGATGGAATCCAATAGTGGGTATGTTAAAATGATCCCAAAAAGCAGCAGATAAAATGTGCTGAGCGGTATGTTGTTGCATATGATCAAAACGGCGCTCCCAATTAATTTTACCTTCTACTTCTTCCGTATGTAATTGCTCTGTAATGAAGTGGCGAATTTCTCCATCGATTTCTTCAACATTGGTTACTAGGGTGTCATTTAGTGTGCCAGTATCACATGGTTGTCCGCCACCTGTTGGATAAAATACCGTTTCATTTAAAACAACATATAAGTTACCTTCTGCACTATAATCTTGCTTTATAATTTTAGCAGTAAAGTCTTGTTGATAAGCGTCAGTGTAATATAATTTTTGCTCCAATTTTATTTCCCCTTTCGTATTACCTAGTTTCATTGTAGAGCAATTGAAATTAGTTTCCTAATATTTCAGAAGAAAGAAACTATTTTTGGAATTTTCTTGCTATAATTAAGAAAAAGAAAATGCGGGAGTGGAATGAATATGTTATATGAAAACGGTGTAGATAAACTGCTTCGTCTCAATAGAAATATTTCCGAATTATATCGAGAATTAAATGAAATGACCTGGATTTTAACGGATTGTAACCGAGAAAGTGTGAAATTTGATCGGTTATATGTAAAAGAGTTACTTTGGAAGAAAGAAGATGTGATAGAGAAATATGATCAACTACTTGTACAACTTTGTATGAATGAATGTTTTGACTTAAAAAGTGTCATTACGGGAGAGTATAAGTATACATATGAGGAAGTGGAAAGCATAGTTTTACAATTTAATGAAAAATATAATGTTGAGATTTTAATTAAAGATGTTTGTAAGGAATTACAGTTTACATATGGAATTGATATGGACATAACGAGAACAGCTCGGGTATCAACAGCTCAAGTATAGAAATCTGAACAGAAGCCCCAGTAAGCGACTGGAGCTTCTGTTTGTATTTATAGTAATCCTTAATTTGAAAAAAGAACTTTCTTTTCATGCTTATTAGCAATTTCATTTTTGGAAATATGAATGGCTAAAAATCCATTCTCTAAGTAGGCTAGCATCTTCTTGTAAATAATATTAGTAGGTAAAGAAATTGTTCGCTGTAAAGATGTGTTTTTATGAAGTATGCATATATTTAGGCCTGTCTCCATCTTCTTAATGCGTACATTTTGTTCAGTTACATTTGGTACATCTGTTTCCAAAATGTATTCTTCTTCTGTTTCACAAAGATCAATATGAATTTCATTTGGAAAACTAAAATTACTGTAAGAATCAGAACAAAATTGATCCATCCATTCTTCAAAACCATCAACATGAAAAAGACAATTCTTCTTTTTCTTGCCCATGTAAGACACCCTCCGTAAAGTATCAATTCATACTATGTTATGCATGAATCAAATAGAGGTGAAGAATAAATGAGAAATATAAATATTTTATATTGAATATGCACTATATATGAATATTTCCTTATTACATATCATGATGTGCATGTTTTTTTTGGCGTGAATGGTTGCGGTTTTTTACTTTATGAGACCCGCTTAATGGTTCAGGTTGTCCTTTTTTTTCTTTAGATTCACGGTTGTTATTTCCCATTTTATGTGACACCTCCTCTTTCTCTTTAGAATGAGAGAAGTTTCCGAATTTATACGAGAATGTTTTTAGAAAAAAGGGTAAAGATAAATGGGACTAACTATTACAGAAAGGGGATTATGTAATGCCATATCATAAAGATAAGCAACAAGCTTTTCAAGCTGCACAGCAAGGGGTTACACAAGCAGAAAATATATGTAACAACATTGTGAAAAATGATCCAAACTACGGTCATGATTTAAAAGAGTTACGCCAAGAAGTTCAAGAAGCGTATGAACAAATTCAAAATGCACTAGAGGTAGCCTCAGAAATACAACGTCCACAACTTGAGCAATATGAAAATAATCTCCAAAATATTATGCGAAATGTAGATGAATTAGAAAAGTAAATGAAGTTGTTGTGTATGCGACAACTCTGGTACTTTAAGGAATGTTATGCTAAAACAGAAAATGTTTTTAATAGCTTTTTCTTTACTATGCGCAGTACATATATTTCAATTGAAAAAAGTGGAAGCGAAAATTTTGCCTAAGCTTCACAAGTAGTGCTATCGATTTGTAAAGGTTTCGGAATTACTACGTTATAAACATTAGAAAAAATCCCAAAAGGAAGGCATACCTTTTGGGATTTTTCGTTATTGATTCTTTTTACGTTTCTTATTATTTTGTCGCTCTGCTGGAGTTAAAGGTTCGTTTGCAAATTCTTCATTATAACCTGTTCCTTGTCCTTGTGCAGAAGCAGCATTCATTCCTGGAATAACATGATTTTCTTTTCGTTTACCCACTTTTTTCACCTCGATTATGTTTTTTATCTCGCTATTTGTGGGCAGTAAGACTCTCACCTCAAAATTCGGCGAATGCGAGGAAGTTAGGTGGAGATAACTGCCCGTAAAAGCCCGATTGGTGTGGGCTCATAATCAGTGTGGGTGGTGGACAAAACCCTCACTGATTAAAGTTTCACGTTATAGGTTGAATGATGAGTAGTTCATAGCATGTATGAACTGTAAGTAAAGCACTGAAAGAGTACTTTACTTTATGGTAATAGTATTCATAAAGAGTATGAACACTATTCAAATTTAGAAAGATAAAGAAAACTTATGATAATCTATAAGTTTCTTATTATTTACTTATTTAGAAAGTTGTAATAAGATATTATCGTAAGGTATTGAAAAGTTTGTCTACATTTTATATTCAGACAAATTAGTCACGTTTAACAGGGGGGAAACATAATGGTCAAACATAATCCATTTCAATCACGTGCAACTTTTGAAGTAGATGGAAAAACGTATCATTATTATCAATTGAAAGCGCTTGAAAACGCAGGGGTTGGTAACGTATCTCAATTACCATATTCCGTGAAAGTTTTACTTGAATCAGTACTTCGTCAAGTAGATGGACGTGTAATTACAGAAGATCATGTTACAAATTTAGCGAAATGGGGAACGAAAGATGTTCAAGATATCGATGTTCCGTTTAAACCATCGCGTGTAATTTTACAAGATTTCACTGGTGTTCCAGCTGTTGTTGATTTGGCTTCACTTCGTAAAGCGATGGCAGACATGGGCGGGGATCCTGATAAAATTAATCCTGAAATTACTGTAGACCTTGTAATTGACCACTCTGTACAGGTTGATAGAGCGGGTACGGCGGACGCGCTTGAATTCAACATGGACTTAGAGTTCAAACGTAATGAAGAACGTTATAAATTTTTAAGCTGGGCACAAAAATCATTTGATAACTATCGTGCAGTTCCACCAGCAACAGGTATAGTACACCAAGTAAACCTTGAATATTTAGCGCCGGTTGTTCACGCAGTGAAAAATGCTGAAGGTGACTTAGTTGCATATCCAGATTCATTAGTTGGAACAGATTCTCATACAACGATGATTAACGGTATCGGTGTTCTTGGATGGGGTGTTGGTGGTATTGAAGCGGAAGCAGGAATGCTTGGACAGCCTTCATACTTCCCAGTACCAGAAGTAATCGGTGTGAAATTAACTGGTACACTTCCAAGTGGTACTACAGCGACTGACGTTGCATTAAAAGTAACACAAGTATTACGTCAAAAAGGTGTAGTTGGTAAATTTGTTGAGTTCTTCGGTAGTGGACTAAAGAGCATGCCTTTAGCTGACCGTGCAACAATTTCAAATATGGCACCAGAATACGGTGCAACTTGTGGTTTTTTCCCAATTGACGAAATCTCACTAGAATACTTACGTTTAACAGGTAGAGATGAAGAGCAAATTCGCGTTGTAGAAGAATACTGTAAAGCAAACGGCTTATTCTACTCAGCAGATAGTAAAGATCCAATTTACACTGATCTTGTTGAAGTGGATTTAAGTACAATTGAAACGAATCTTTCAGGACCAAAACGCCCACAAGATTTAATTCCACTTTCAAACATGAGAGATGAGTTCCGTAAAGCGGTTGTAGCACCAGTTGGAACACAAGGACTTGGCTTTAATGAGCAAGAGTTTGATAAAGAAGTGAAAGTTACATTAGAAGATAAAGAAGTAACGATGAAAACAGGTGCAATTGCAATTGCTGCAATTACAAGCTGTACAAATACATCAAACCCATACGTATTAATCGGGGCAGGTCTAGTTGCGAAAAAAGCAACTGAAAAAGGACTTAAAGTACCTAGCTATGTGAAAACATCATTAGCACCAGGATCTAAAGTTGTTACTGAGTATTTAGATAAATCAGGTTTAACAACATATTTAAATCAATTAGGTTTCCAAACAGTTGGTTATGGCTGTACGACTTGTATCGGTAATTCTGGTCCATTAGCACCAGAATTAGAAGAATCAATCGCAGCAAATGATTTATTAGTAACATCTGTTTTATCTGGTAACCGTAACTTTGAAGGTCGTATTCACCCACTTGTAAAAGCAAACTACTTAGCATCACCACCACTTGTTGTGGCATATGCACTTGCAGGTACAGTAGATATTGACCTGAAAAATGATGCAATCGGTAACGATGTGAATGGTAACCCTATTTATTTCAATGATATTTGGCCATCAGCTCAAGAAATTGAAGAAGTAGTTCAAAGTGTTGTTACATCTGAACTGTTCAAGAAAGAATATGCACAAGTATTTAACAGCAATGAACGTTGGAATGAAATCCAAACTTCAAACGAAGCTTTATATACTTGGGATAATGACTCAACTTATATTCAAAACCCACCATTCTTTGAAGGCTTATCTAAAGAGCCAGGTGAAGTTGAAACATTATCAGGCTTACGCGTAGTTGGTAAATTTGGTGACTCTGTAACAACAGACCACATTTCACCAGCAGGCTCAATCGGTAAACATACACCGGCTGGACGCTACTTATTAGAAAATGGCGTGCAACCAGTTGATTTCAACTCTTATGGTTCTCGTCGTGGTAACCATGAAGTTATGATGCGTGGTACATTTGCAAACATCCGTATTAAAAACCAAATCGCACCAGGAACAGAGGGCGGATATACAACATATTGGCCAACTGGTGAAGTAACATCTATCTATGATGCTGCTATGAAATATAAAGAAGATGGAACAAGTCTTCTAATTATTGCAGGTAAAGATTACGGTATGGGAAGTTCTCGTGACTGGGCTGCGAAAGGTACGAATTTACTAGGTATTAAAGCAGTAATCGCAGAAAGCTTCGAGCGTATTCACCGCAGTAACTTAGTATTAATGGGTGTATTACCACTTCAATTTAAAGATGGCGAAAGCGCTGAAACGTTAGGTCTTGTTGGTAACGAGTCATTTGAAATTCAAATCGACAAATCAGTTAGACCACGCGATTTTGTAAAAGTAGTTGCAATCGATCCAGAAGGTAACGAAAAACAATTTGAAGTAGTAGCTCGTTTCGATAGTGAAGTTGAAATTGACTACTACCGTCATGGTGGTATTTTACAAATGGTTCTTCGTGAGAAAATCGAAGAGTCTAAAGTGTCAAACTAAATAATTGAAATGAATGATAAGGAAGCTAACGTATGTCGGCTTCCTTATTTTGGATGAATCGACGGCGAGATTAGATCCGAACAATCAAGAAGTGGTTTGGAATATGATTGAAGGGTTAGGAGAAAATGTAACGAGAATTGTGGCAACACATGACGTAGAGCGGGAAATATTGTTGAATGTGGAAGTTTTAAAAAATTAATAAATAGTCATTCTTTTTAAGGAGTATATCAAAATCAGAGATAATAATGAAAAATAAAAGGAAACAGGTGAATGGTCAATCAGAACATACGTATCACCTTATAGGTTTGCTTCTAATTATATGATAAAAAGGAAAATATTTCACCTTGAACACAAATTTTCTGACTATTTTGATTGTGAATATTTCCAAGCTTGTCCGTATAAGCTAAAATAAGGGATATAGTATTTCTATAGGTGTATTAGAAGATAAACACGTAAGGGTGATATAATATGTGGCGGAAGCTTACGATTATTGTAGTGTTACTTTGTTTAGCAGGATATGCAGCTTATGAGCAATTTGACAAAAAGGATCAAGTAGTACAAGAAAAGCAGGGAAAAAGCGAGGCTGCTATGAAAGAGATTATTGCAAGGAACGGTATTGAAATAGGAAAGAGTGCACCAGATTTTGAATTAACTAAGTTAGATGGAACGAATGTAAAATTATCGGATTTAAAAGGGAAGAAAGTGATTTTAAACTTTTGGGCAACGTGGTGTGGACCTTGTCAGCAAGAAATGCCTGATATGGAGGCTTTTTATAAAGAACATAAAGAAAACGTAGAAATTTTAGCTATAAACTATACCCCTTCAGAAAAAGGGGGTGGGGGAGAAAAGGTAAGCAACTTTGCTAAGGAAAAAGGAATTACTTTTCCTATTTTATTGGACAAGAACATTGATGTGACAACAACGTATAAAGTAATTACCATCCCAACTTCGTATTTTATAGATGTAAAAGGTGTCATTCAAGATAAGTTCATTGGACCGATGACCCAAAAAGAGATGGAGAAACGGATCGCAAAATTAAAATAACGATGAAAAGGTAGAGATGGAAAGTGGCCATTTCTACCTTTTCTTTTTATATAGTAATAAATTCGTGATATGATAAGAGAAATTTAAACGTTAATAACAAATAAGGGAGTGTATGGATTGGGAAACATATCCTTACCATTAAATTATGTAGTAATTGATTTTGAAACAACAGGATTTAACCCATATAATGATAAAATTATCCAAGTAGCAGCTGTGAAGTACCGTAATCATGAACTGGTGGATCAATTTGTATCGTATGTGAATCCAGAGCGTCCAATTCCGAGCCGCATTACGACCTTAACACGTATTACAAATTATCGTGTTTCAGACGCGCCAACAATTGAAGAAGTGTTACCTTTATTTTTAGCATTCTTACATACAAATGTTATTGTGGCTCATAATGCTTCTTTTGATATGCGTTTTTTAAAGAGTAATGTAAATATGCTTGGACTGCCTGAACCTACAAATAAAGTGATTGATACTGTGTTTTTAGCAAAAAAATATATGAAGAACGCGCCTAATCATAAACTTGAAACATTAAAGCGAATGCTTGGAATTCGTTTAAGTTCTCATAATGCATTGGACGACTGTATTACGTGTGCAGCTGTGTATCAAAGATGTGCATCTATTGAAGAAGAAACAAAAAGAAAATTGAATAAGGAAATACTTGATGAAACAGCAGTATATAAAGCGGTAAAAGATGTGCTTATAAGAAATAAACGTGATATTGGATGGATTCGTTGCCTGAATGTAGGAAGTTATTTAGATATAAAAGCTTTTTATCCAGTTATGAGATTAAAAGTAAAAGGACGAAAGAAATATATCCTTACAGAAATGATGGAAGATGACGTAAGAGAAATATGTACAAGCTTAATATGTGAATCGGCATTGAAAAGTGAAACTGGAAACACGAGAATTATGATTAACAGTATAGACGATATATTAAAATTAGAGAGCTACATTTTAGAAGAATATGATTCTGTATTACGAGCGTTAGATGAATATAGGGAAAATAAAGTAAATGCTGATGAAGAAATTGAAAAATATTTGAATATGATAGTATAAAGATTAAATTTTCTTACAAATCTGATTAAAGAGTTTTTTATTTGCTCATACTATGTAGTAAGAATGCGAAGGAGAGAGGGTGAGCAGCATGAGAAGAAGTCGCCGTAAATCATTTGAAGAGCTTGTAAAAGAAAATAAACAGCAGTTATTAAGTGATCGTGATGCAATCGATCAAATTGAAGAACGTATTGAAAAACGTTATGAAATGAAACTTTTTAAGCAGGCTGAATAATTCTTAATACTAGTACGATACTAGTGTTAAGGAGGCGATAGTAATGGGTAATCCAAAAAAGAATTCAAAAGACTTTGCACCAAATCAAATTGGAACACAATCGAAAAAAGCTGGTGGAAATAAAGGGAAGCAAATGCAAGACCAAACTGGCAAAAAACCGATTGTAGATAACGGTTAAAGATGAGGAGAATGTTGCATTCTCCTTTTTATGTATAAATTTGAAGGAGTATAGGTAATTTAAGATAGTATATATAATTAGGAGGGAATAACATGCCAAATCCAGACAACCGAAGTGACAACGCTGAAAAGTTACAAGAAATGGTGCAAAATACAATTGATAATTTTAATGAAGCAAAAGAAACAGCGGAACGTTCTAATGAGAAAGATCGTGCCGCTATTGAAGCGAAAAATCAAAGACGTTTAGAAAGTATTGATTCATTAAAAAGTGAAATCAAAGATGAGTCTTAACAGAATGTACAAAAAGGGCTGACGAAAGTCAGCCTTTTTTTGTGATTGTAAAGTTTTCAACGAGTAAACGCCAATTTTGCGGAAATGGCAGCCCGATTTTCCAATAGCTAATGCCACCTATACCTTGTTCTTTCATTAAATTAAATTTACTTTGAACGGAGCGGGCATCTTCAAACCAAACTTCGTGTTGCACGCCGTTTTCGTCAAAGTAATTAAAATGGGGAGCTTGAGCCGCAAAATCATAGCGGATAGGAACATTGTATTTGCGAGCTAGTGCAACAGCTGCAACAGAGCTAACGGCTTTTGCTGGCGGATTACCTTTTTTGAACGGAAGTTTCCAATCAAATCCGTATAAATTTTGCCCCATCATAATTTTTTGTGGTGGCATTTGAGATTTTGCGTATTGAAGTACTTCTCTTACAGGGCCGATAGGAGAAATCGCCATCGGTGGTCCACCTTGCCAACCCCAGTCGTATGTCATAATAACGACAAAATCAACAATTTGCCCTTGCGCTTTATAATCGTGAGCTTCGAAAAATTTTCCTTTTTGACTGGAACTTGTTTTCGGCACAAGAGTTGTACTTAATGTGTACCCGCTAGGTAAGCGTGTTTTCACATTTCGTAAAAAACGATTATATGCTTCACGATCTTCGGGAGCCACATCCTCGAAATCAAAATGAATGTCTCGCATACCGTATTTTTCAGCTGTTTGTAAAATGTTTGTAATGAATTTATTTTGAATTGTTGCGTTACGTAAAAAAACAGATGCGAGTTCGGCACTGAAATTTCCATTTTCAATGTTTGTAATGACGAGCATAGGGATGGTTTTGCCTTGTGTTGCAATACTAGCGATTTTAGCTGTTTCAGTTGGTTCTTTTAATGTACCATCTCTTTTTGCCTCAAAGCTGAAGTAAGCTAAATATGTTAAAAGTGGAATAATGGCACGCGTAGAATTAACTAAACTTTCTTTAATGGGGATAGTGGAAGGTTGTAAATAAGCGATGGACTCTACTGCTCGTTTCGTCCCTTTAGGTATATATAATTGTTGTCCGACATGGAGAATGGACTTTAAAGATAGGTTATTCACTTTAGCTAAACTAGCGAGAGGAACGTTATATGTCTGAGAAATTCGATACAGGCTATCGCCAGGCTGTACATAATAATTATTCCCTTTCGTATTAACGATAAGTGCCTGACCGACAACGAGTGTTTCAGCTGGATTTAGCCCATTGTCTTTTACTATTTCGTCAGGTGTTGATCCATATTTTGACGCCAAGCCATAAACGCTATCACCACTACGAACAGTTACAATTTGAATCATATGCTTGCTCCTTTCAGCAAAAGATTTACTATTTTTATTTTATTTTTGATTCCGCTGTATTATGATTAAATGTATGAAAGGTAGCAGAAGTGAAAGAAGGCGAATAGAAATGTTTGTAGCAGAATATGAAGTTGAAATCCGTTATGCGGAAACAGATCAAATGGGTGTTGTTTACCATTCAAACTATTTAGTGTGGCTGGAATTAGGTCGCACGAAACTAATACAAGAATTAGGATTTTCATATGTTGAAATGGAGAAAGAGGGAATTATTTCTCCTGTGTTAGATTTGCAAATTTCCTATCGTAAAGCGATGCGTTATGGAGAAAAAGCAATTGTGAAAACGTGGATTGATACTGTGAGCCCGCTTCGCGTTGTATATGGATATGAAATTTATAATGGTGATGGCGAACTTTGTATTACTGCAAGTACGACGAATATTTGTGCGAAAAAAGAAGGGTTCCGCCCTGTATCATTTAAAAAGTTATATCCTGAGTGGTATGAGAAATATGAGGAAATTAAGAAAAAATAAAAAAGCGTGGCAGAAGCCACGTTTTTTATTTTTCATAATTAAATTGTGGGAAATCGTCATCGTCGTTAAGTGTAACGGATAAATTATGTCCATCGAAGAACCACTCATCATCACCTTCAATAAAGAAGTTAATACCTTCTTCTTGAATTTGAACAGTAGGATATGCAGGATCATCTTTACGAATACCTAAAGAAAGTCCTTTTTGCACAGTACTGCAACCACCGTATTGTACGAAAAAGCGTAATGTTTCACCTGATTGTAGGTTTAATTCGCTTTTATACCATTGTGCTGCTTCTTTTGTTACGGAAAGATTCATGTACAGTTCCTCCAAGTTATGTTGCTTTTTCTTTAGTATAAAAAATAACGCAAAAAGACGCTATTAATATGCTTCACGTTTTCTTTTTGCGTTATGTGGGTTACAATCTTATTTTTGCTTTTTCGAAAAGTTTGCTTTTGGTTCAGTTTTATTTATAATTCGCCCGATATTTGCACGGTGTTTATAAATAACCATACCTGCTAATAAACACATCGCAATAATGAAGATTTTATCCCCGCTAACAATGGATGCAATAACAGCAACGACAGCTGTTACCATAGAGGAAAGTGATACGTATCTTGTTGTAAATAAAAGGGTGAAAAATACAACAGCTAATATAGCAAAAACAACCGGTGAGTAGCATAATAGCACTCCGGCAGAAGTTGCAACTGCTTTACCACCGCGAAATTTCGCGAAAATCGGATAGACATGTCCAAGAACGGCTGCTAATCCGAACCATAGTGGGTGAATATCTAATCCGAAAATTATCGGTAGACCTGTTGCTAATGTACCTTTTAAAATGTCAGCAATTGTAACGATAAAACCTGCTTTTTTCCCTAATGTGCGGAATGTATTTGTTCCGCCTAAATTACCGCTTCCGTGCTCACGAATGTCGATCCCGTAGCCAATTTTGCCAACCACTAGTGCAAATGGAATCGAGCCAAGTAAGTAGGCAACGATAAATAAAAGATATGTAATAACCATGAGTTCAATCTCCTTTATTCAAATGTGTTGATAAAGGGTAAAAAGAGTTTTTCCCGTATATTGTACCATACATTTGTAAAGAGCACATTTCTTTTTTGTAAATGAAAAATTCATTATTTCGCGAAAAAAATTTCACAGGAATGTTACATTTCTCACAGAAACAGTAAGACTATATGTTGTATGATTTTAATTGAAATACAACAACATATTGATGGAGGGTTATAAATGTTACAACGAAATGTACGTGGAGAAGAATTAATGAAAGTGTTTGAGACGATTGTCCACGGTAATGAGCAAGATTTAATGCAAGAAAATGCAAATGTAGATGGCCGCTCTCCAATGGGAGTAATGGGAACGTTCGCATCTGAGAGTGCGAAATATTATGCAGTTGAAAATTTATTGTCAGATCAAGTGAAAAAAGCGATAGATCAAAATATATTATATCCACATGATTTAGATTTTTATGCGACAGGGACGACGACTTGTTCGCAAATTCCGTTAGCGCAACTGCTTGTTAACGGTTTTCATACTGGACATGGACATATGAGACAACCGCAAGACATAAAAAGTGCATTGGCTCTTGCATCTATTATTTTTCAAGCGAATCAAAATATGCAGCATGGTGGTCAATCGTTTGCGCTCTTTGATATTGATTTAGCGCCATATGTGAGAAAAACTGCCCTGAGACATAAAAAGCGATTACAATCATATCCGCTTACGAAAGAACAAATAGAGGAATTCGCATGGAAAGAAACGGAAAATGATACGTATCAGGCGTGTGAAGCTTTCATTCATAATTCGAATAGTATGCATAGTAGGGGTGGGGGACAAGTCCCGTTTATTTCCATAAACTATGGAACAGACACATCGAAAGAGGGAAGGCTATTAATTAGACAACTGTTAAAAGCGACACAAGCTGGACTTGGTAAAGGAGAGACACCGATTTTTCCTATTCAAATTTTTAAAATGAAAAAAGGTATAAATTTTGAAGAATGTGATCCAAACTATGATTTGTTTGAATTAGCATTAGAGACAACAGCAGAGCGATTATTCCCTAACTTTTCATTTTTAGATGCTCCGTTTAATGCAGTTCATTATGATGGGCGACCTGAAAGTGAAGTATGTTACATGGGATGTCGTACCCGCGTTATGTCTAATATACATGGAGAAGAAACAGCGATTGGAAGAGGGAATTTATCGTTTACATCTATTAATTTAGTGAAATTAGCATTAATGAGTGGTTCAAAAGAAGCTTTTTTTGAAGCGCTAAATTATTACTTAGATTTAGGAATGAAGCAACTATTAGAGAGATTCGAGTATCAATGTACGAAGCGAACGAGAGATTTTCGGTTTTTATATTCACAAGGTGTATGGCGTGGTGGAGAAACATTACAGCCTGAAGATTCGGTAGCACCGATTTTAAAGCAGGGGACGTTAAGTATTGGTTTTATCGGCCTTGCAGAATGTTTAGTAGCCTTAACAGGAAAGCATCATGGAGAAGATGAAGAGTCATGGAAACTTGGGTATGAAATCATTTCTTTTATGAGGGAGAAAATGGATAAGGCGACGGAAGAACATCAACTGAACTTCTCAGTAATTGCAACTCCAGCAGAAGGGTTATCAGGGAAGTTTGTGAAAAAAGATAGGGAAGAATTTGGTGAAATTAGCGGTATAACGAATCATAATTATTATACGAATTCATTCCATATTCCAGTTTATTATAACATTCAAGCGATAAATAAAATTCGTTTAGAAGGACCGTTCCATGCTCTATGTAATGGAGGGCATATTACGTATATTGAATTAGACGGAGCAGCTATGCATAATCAAAAGGCATTAAAACAAATTGTACAAGCGATGGCAGAGTATGGTGTTGGATACGGTTCAATTAATCATCCTGTTGACCGATGTAAGTGTTGCAGTTATCACGGAGTTATTGGAAATGAATGTCCAGGCTGCGGGAATCAAGATGAGGCCAATATAGAAAGAATTCGCCGTATAACAGGCTATCTTGTAGGAGATATGTCAAAGTGGAATAGTGCGAAACGTAGTGAAGAGATGGATCGGGTGAAGCATAAATGAAAGTTATGAACATCATTCATGATAGTGTAGTAGATGGAGAAGGATTGCGGACAGTCGTGTTTTTTGCGGGCTGTCCGCATCGTTGTGTCGGTTGCCATAATCCAAAATCGTGGAATATTTGCAATGGAACTGAAATGGCAGTAGAAGAAATTGTGAAAGAGATTGAAAATAATTCATTAACTGATGTAACATTTTCAGGTGGAGATCCGTTTTTGCAAGCTGCTGAAGTGAAAAAAGTAGCAAAAGCAGTGAAGGATTTGAAAAAAAATTTATGGATTTATACAGGCTATATGTTAGAAGAGATACAGAATTCACAAAATAATGATATGATAGAGTTGTTACATTATGCGGATGTTTTAGTCGATGGAAGATTTGAAATCGAGAAAAGAGATTTAACACTTCCATTTCGCGGAAGCTCCAATCAACGTATTATTCGATTGAAAGAGTAAAAAGGCGGGATAGATTATATGAATAAAACAGTATTGCTTGTTGAAGACGAAAGAAGATTACGTGAAATCGTTAGTGATTATTTTCGTAATGAAGGTTTTGAAGTAATCGAAGCAGAAGATGGAAAAAAAGCGTTAGAATTATTTGCTGAATATACGATTGATTTAATTATGTTAGATATTATGTTACCAGAAATAGATGGGTGGTCTGTTTGTAGACGAATTAGAAAAGAGTCAGCGGTACCAATCATTATGTTAACGGCACGTTCGGATGAGGATGACACATTACTAGGTTTCGAATTAGGTGCAGATGAGTATGTAACGAAACCTTTTAGTCCGAAAGTGTTAGTAGCTCGCGCAAAGACGTTATTGAAACGTGCAGATGGTGCAGTAGGAGTAGCGGAAGAAAATGCTATGTCTTTAGCTGGAATAGAAGTGAATCGTCTATCTAGAACCGTTTTAGTAGATGGGGAAGAAATTATATTGACACATAAAGAATTTGAACTTCTTGTTTATTTAATGGAGAACAAAGGAATTGTGTTGTCACGTCAACATTTATTAGATCAGTTATGGGGATATGATTACTACGGTGATGACAGAACGGTTGATACACATATTAAAAAATTGCGTAATAAGCTAAGAGATAAAGCGAAGCATATCAGTACTGTTATTCGAGTTGGTTATAAATTTGAAGAATAATCTAGAATAAATTATGCGCTTTAGCTTGGAAATATAGCAATTTTACATCCTCTGTTAAAGGTAGAATGTAAAAAAAATACTTTTCTTGTCTACAATGATAGATAAGAGTATTTTTTAAATTGGATTTCACGATGAGTTCACAAGAAGGACACAAAACGTGACTATACTGAAAATACGAATTCACCAGAGAGGGGAAATAAAACATGGGATATTACGATGGGCCAAATTTAAATGAAGAGCATAGTGAAATGAGAGAAGAGAAAAAATCTGGTAGTAAAAAAGGTTATTTTTTCACAGGTTTAGTTGGAGCTGTAGTTGGAGCAGTTTCAATTAGTTTTGCAGCACCATATATGCCATGGGCTCAAAATAACGGAACGGCGGTTTCGTCATTCAGTTCGAATTCAAAAGTAGAAGGTACTGTAGTTCCTGTTGTCAATAAAGCAAAAAACGAAACTGATTTGCCAGGTATGATTGAAGGTGCAAAGGATGTTGTTGTTGGTGTAATTAATATGCAACAAAGTGTTGATCCATTTGCGATGCAGCCGACAGGTCAAGAACAACAGGCTGGTTCAGGATCAGGCGTTATATATAAAAAAGCAGGAAATAAAGCGTATATTGTAACGAATAACCACGTAGTAGATGGTGCAAATAAACTTGCTGTTAAATTAAGTGACGGAAAACAAGTTGATGCAAAATTAGTTGGTAAGGACCCTTGGTTAGATTTAGCGGTTGTAGAGATTGATGGATCTAATGTAAACAAAGTTGCAAGTTTAGGCGACTCTAGTAAAGTCCGTACTGGTGAAAAAGCGATTGCAATTGGTAACCCACTTGGATTTGATGGTAGTGTAACAGAAGGTATTATTAGTAGTAAAGAGCGTGAAATTCCAGTTGATATTGATGGAGATAACCGCCCTGATTGGAATGCACAAGTAATTCAAACAGATGCAGCAATTAATCCTGGTAATAGTGGTGGTGCATTATTTAATCAAAACGGTGAAGTAATTGGTATTAATTCAAGTAAAATTGCACAAGAAGCAGTAGAAGGTATTGGCTTTGCAATTCCAATTAATATTGCAAAACCAGTCATTGAATCACTTGAAAAAGACGGTGAAGTAAAACGTCCAGCACTTGGAGTAGGTGTTGTTTCATTAGAAGATGTGCAAGCTTATGCAGTAAATCAATTGAAAGTGCCGAAAGAAGTAACAAGTGGTGTTGTGTTAGGTAAAATTTATCCAATATCACCGGCCGAAAAAGCTGGCTTAGAGCAATATGATATAGTAGTAGCGTTAGATAATCAAAAAATAGAAAATTCGCTTGAATTCCGTAAATATTTATATGAAAAGAAAAAAGTGGGCGAAAAAGTAGAGGTTACATTTTATCGAAACGGTCAAAAAATGACGAAGACAGCTACTTTAGCAGATAATTCAACTACTAAAAATCAATAAAAGAAAGTCTCTTTCATGTTGAAAGAGACTTTCTTTATCGGATATACTAAAGGAGTAGGAGGGATTAATTATGACAATTGAAAACCCAACTCGTACGGAAATTGGTGAAGTATTGAAGAAGAGCAAAACGATTGCTGTTGTTGGATTATCAGATAAGCCAGAGCGCACATCGCATATGGTCTCAAAAGCAATGCAAGACGTGGGATACCGCATTATTCCAGTAAATCCAACAGTTGATGAAGTACTTGGAGAAAAGGCAGTTTCCTCGCTAAAGGATATTAAGGAACACGTTGATATTGTAAATGTATTTCGACGTTCAGAATTTTTAATGGATGTTGCGAAAGAGTTTATAGAGATTGACGCAGATATATTTTGGGCACAATTAGGGGTACAGGATGAAGATACATATACGTTTTTAAATGAACAAGGTTATACTGTCATAATGGATCGTTGTATTAAAGTAGAACACGCTATGACGAAGTAGCATAGATGTTGGAAACGGAAAGGTTAGTTCCGCCCTTATTTGTGTACAAGTTAAGGTTGATGAACAAGGTGTTCATCATGAGATTTTTTAAAGGCTGTTTTTTGGGATTGTTACTTGTAATCCCGTTTTGGATATTGATCATTTGGATCATAATAAAGGTTTGGAATGTGTAATGTTGGAATACATATCCATTTCTCGTTGACAAACGATTATTTTTCTGAAATAGTAGCCTAGAGGAATCCTTGTGAAAAAAACAAGGATTTTTCTATTGAAAATGGTATATAAAAGAGATAAGATAACTTGCCAAAACTATAGTCGAGGCGTTATCCTATAACAGAAACGTTTGTTCTGATTTGATTAGGAAAGGGGCAAGGAGTTTGGCGAAGCATCAGTTCCAATATAATGAAGATGCGATTCAAGTGTTAGAAGGGCTTGAAGCCGTTCGAAAACGCCCGGGTATGTATATCGGGAGCACGGACAGCCGTGGATTGCATCATTTAGTATATGAAATAGTAGATAACTCCGTTGATGAAGCGTTAGCGGGATTTGGCGACGAAATTTCTGTCGTAATACATAAAGATAATAGTATTAGCGTTATTGATAAAGGGCGAGGAATGCCTACGGGAATGCATAAACTTGGCAAACCAACACCAGAGGTAATTTTAACGGTACTTCATGCTGGTGGTAAGTTTGGTCAAGGTGGCTATAAAACGAGTGGTGGTTTACACGGTGTTGGGGCATCAGTTGTAAATGCCTTGTCAGAATGGTTAGTCGTAACGATTAAGCGTGATGGAAATATTTATGAACAACGCTTTGAAAATGGTGGGGTTCCTGTAACGACACTTGAAAAAATTGGGAAAACGAAAGAATCTGGTACGACAATGCATTTCAAACCAGATACAACGATTTTCAGCACAACAAATTATAATTACGAAACATTATGTGAAAGATTACGTGAATCTGCGTTCTTATTAAAAGGGATGAAAATCTCAATAAAAGATGAGCGTAACGATTTAGAAGATGTCTTTCACTATGAAACAGGAATTGAAGCTTTCGTTTCATATTTAAACGAAGAAAAAGATTCAATTCATCCAGTTGTATACTTCACAGGTGAACAAAATGGAATTGAAGCAGAGCTAGCATTTCAATTTAACGATGGCTACGCAGAAAACATTCTTTCGTTTGTAAATAACGTACGTACAAAAGACGGTGGAACACACGAAGCTGGATTTAAAACAGCGATGACACGTGTGTTCAATGAGTATGCTCGTAAGGTGTCACTATTAAAAGATAAAGATAAAAACTTAGAAGGTACAGATATTCGTGAAGGTGTAGCGGCTATCGTTTCGGTACGTGTACCAGAAGAAGTACTTCAGTTTGAAGGGCAAACGAAAGGAAAACTAGGTACAAGTGAAGCGCGTTCTTCAATTGATGCCATTGTATCAGAGCATTTAGCATACTTTTTAGAAGAAAACCCAGATGTGGCTACACTTCTTGTGAAAAAAGCAATTAAAGCAGCGCAAGCGCGTGAAGCTGCCCGTAAAGCAAGAGAAGAAGCGCGTACAGGTAAGAAAAAGAAAAAATCAGAAGGTACGTTAAGCGGGAAACTAACACCTGCCCAATCACGTAACCCGCAGAAAAATGAACTGTACTTAGTTGAGGGTGACTCTGCCGGTGGTTCTGCAAAGCAAGGACGAGACCGACGTTTTCAGGCGGTATTACCATTACGTGGTAAAGTAATTAATACAGAAAAAGCAAAGCTGGCTGATATCTTTAAAAATGAAGAGATTAATACAATCATTTATGCGATTGGTGGCGGCGTAGGAAATGAATTTGATGTTGAAGATATTAACTACGATAAAGTTGTTATCATGACCGATGCTGATACAGATGGTGCGCATATTCAAGTATTGTTATTAACGTTCTTCTACAGATATATGAAACCACTTATCGAAGCTGGTAAAGTATTTATCGCACTTCCTCCTTTATACAAAGTAAGTAAAGGAAAAGGTAAGAGTGAAGTAATTGAATATGCTTGGTCAGACGAGGAATTAGACGGTGTAACGAAAAAGGTTGGAAAAGGCTATATGTTACAGCGTTATAAAGGACTTGGTGAAATGAATGCAGATCAATTATGGGAAACAACGATGAATCCTGAAACACGTACATTAATTCGCGTGAAAATTGATGATGCAGCAAGAGCAGAGCGCCGCGTTACAACGTTAATGGGTGACAAGGTAGAGCCGCGCCGTAAATGGATTGAGCGCAACGTGCAGTTTGGTATGCAAGAAGAAGGAAATATTTTAGAAAATGAAATGATTATGGAGACGGAGGTGGAATAACATGCAAGCAGAGAAGTTTCATGACCTCCCGCTTGAAGACGTGTTAGGTGACCGCTTTGCACGTTATAGTAAATATATTATTCAAGATCGCGCGCTTCCAGATGCGCGTGATGGCTTAAAGCCGGTACAAAGACGTATTTTATATTCTATGTATGTAGAAGGAAACGTACATGATAAAGCGTTCCGTAAATCAGCTAAAACAGTCGGTAACGTTATTGGTAATTACCATCCACACGGTGATTCTTCTGTATATGAGGCGATGGTACGTTTAAGTCAGGACTGGAAAGTACGCAACGTACTTGTAGAAATGCACGGAAATAATGGTAGTGTTGACGGTGACCCAGCAGCGGCAATGCGTTATACAGAAGCACGTTTATCACCAATTGCTTCAGAGTTATTACGTGATATTGATAAAGAGACAGTAGATTTCGTACCGAACTTTGATGATACGAGTGAAGAACCTGTTGTATTACCAGCTATGTTCCCGAACTTATTAGTAAACGGATCTACAGGAATTTCAGCTGGTTATGCAACAGAAATTCCTCCCCATCATCTTGGAGAAGTAATCGATGCGACAATGATGCGTATTGATAAACCAAATAGTACGGTTGATGATTTATTAACTGTTATGAAAGGACCTGATTTCCCGACTGGCGGTATTATTCAAGGGATTGATGGTATTAAAAAGGCGTATGAAACAGGTAAAGGTAAAATTATTATTCGCGGAAAAGCAGAAGTTGAAACAATTCGCGGCGGAAAACAACAAATCGTAATCAATGAAATTCCGTATGAAGTGAATAAGGCAAATCTTGTAAAGAAAATGGATGAATTACGTCTAGATAAAAAGTTAGATGGAATTGCTGAAGTGCGTGATGAGACAGATCGTACTGGTTTACGAATTGTTGTTGAATTAAAGAAAGAAGCAAACGCTGAAGGGATTTTAAATTATTTATATAAAAATACAGATTTACAAGTTCCATATAACTTTAATATGGTAGCAATTAATAATCGACGTCCAACACTTATGACGTTACCAAAAATTTTGGATGCATATATTGGACATCAAAAAGAGGTCGTTACGAGACGTTCACAATATGAATTAAGAAAAGCAGAAAATCGTCAGCATATTGTAGAAGGTTTAATGAAGGCGTTATCGATTTTAGACGAAGTAATCGAAACAATTCGTGCTTCTAAAGATAAGCGTAATGCGAAAGATAATTTAAGTGAAAAATTTGGCTTTACAGAAGCGCAATCAGAAGCGATTGTTTCGTTGCAATTATATCGTCTAACAAATACAGATATTACAGCGCTAGAAAAAGAAGCAGAAGAACTAAATAAAAAAATTACAGATTTACAAGTAATTTTACAAAGTGAAAAAAAATTACTTCAAGTTATTAAAAATGACTTGAAGAGAGTGAAGAAAACATATAGTGATGATCGCCGCGCTATCATTGAAGAACAAATTGAGGAAATTAAAATTGATGTGGAAGTGATGATTCCACAAGAAGATGTCATCGTTACTGTAACGAAAGAAGGATATGTGAAACGTACTGGATGGCGCTCACATAATGCCTCAAACGGCAAAGACTTCGGTATGAAAGAGGGTGACATCTTACTCGAACGCTTCGATACAAATACGACAGAGACAGTCCTCTTATTTACGAATAAAGGAAATTATATATATCTTCCAGTATACGAAATGCCAGATATTCGTTGGAAAGATTTAGGTCAGCACGTTGCTAACATTGTTTCACTCGACCGAGATGAAACAATCATTTGGGCAACTGTCGTACCGAACTTTGAGGAAGAAAAACGATTTATCGTATTTGTAACAAGAAATGGTATGATAAAGAAAACAGAGTTAAATCAATATAAAGTACAGCGCTATTCAAGAGCGTTCGTTGCTGTAAATTTGAAAAAAGATGATGAAGTTGTCGATATATTTGCAACAGATGGAACGAGTGATATAGTTCTTGCGACACATGGTGCATATGCACTTATTTTCCATGAAGATGAAGTAAGCTCAGTCGGTGTAAGAGCCGCTGGTGTAAAAGCGATTAATTTAAAAGATGACGATTATGTCGCTTCTGGTAAACCGTTAAATGGTGAAAAAGATCAACTTATACTCGTAACGCAGCGTGGCGCTGTTAAACGTATAAAGGCATCAGAAATTGAAAAATCCACGAGGGCAAAGCGAGGCCTTGTTATTTTCAAAGAGTTAAAACGTAATCCATACCGCATTGTCGGTATTGAAATTGTTCGGGACGATGAATTAATTTACATGAAGACAGAGAAACACATTGTAGAAGAAATTGATCCGAAAGCGTATCGAAATAAAGACCGGTATAGTAACGGTAGTTTGGTGCTAGATGTTAATGATACTGGTGAAGTTGTAGAAACGTGGACGAAGAAAAGACCGGAATAAAGTGAAACTTTAATCAGTGGGGGTTTGTTCATCTCCCACTGATTATGAGNNCCCACAAATAGGGGGATAAAAGAAGCATCTTGCTATGAATGGTAGCAAGATGTTTTTTTCTAAGCAAATTATTATGTATATGAAAATAATCTTGTTATAATAATGTGATGAAATCGTTCTCATAAATGGAGGGGCAACATGAAAAAAATAGGTGTAGGGATTGTTGGATTTGGTTTTTCTAGTACAACATTTCATATCCCATTATTACAAACGATAGAAGAATATGATATTCGTGCCGTATTATCCTCAAAAGAAGAGGTAGTAAAAGAAACGTTACCAAACGCTAACGTCGTTAGTACAATTGATGAATTAGTGAAGCGGGATGATGTTGAATTAGTTGTTATAACTTCACCGAATACAACTCATTTTCCATATGTAAAAGAAGCAATTTTACACGGTAAGCATGTTGTTGTGGAAAAACCATTCGTTGTTTCAATTGAAGAAGGCGAAGAGCTTATTTCATTAGCGAAGCAATACAATGTCGTTTTAAGTGTGTATCACAATCGTCGTTTTGATAATGATTTTTTAACGATAAAGAAATTGTTAGAAGAACATAGAGTAGGAAATGTATACACATATGAAGCACATTTTGATCGTTTCCGTCCTCATGTACGTAATCGCTGGAGAGAAAAAAATTTACCGGGTTCAGGTATATTATATGATCTAGGATCGCATTTAATTGACCAAGCATTATCATTATTTGGGAACCCAGATGCGATAAGCGCAGATGTCATAAAACAACGACCAGGTGCAGAGATTGATGACTACTTCCACGTTGTACTTCACTATGGAGTTAAGCGTGTCATTTTACATAGTAGTAGTTATGTGAAACAAGCTGGACCACATTTTACAGTGCATGGAGATAAAGGATCTATCGTGAAGTACGGTATGGATTCGCAAGAAGAGCAGTTAAAGAATGAAATAAAGCCGGGCGATAGTGGCTACGGAACAGATAAAGAAGCTAACTTTGCTACTTTAGAAACGGAAGAAGAATTAGTACGTATTCCAACAGAAGCCGGTTGCTATGACATGTATTATAAAGGTGTGCGAGATAGTATATTAAATGGTGCAGAGCCACCAGTAACAGCTGAAGAAGGTTTGGAAGTTATTAAGCTTATTCAATTAGCAATTGAAAGTAGTGAAACTGGCAGAGTCATTTTTGTAAAATAAAGTGAAACTTTAATCAGTGGGGTTTTGTCCATCCTCCACTGATTATGAGCCCACACCAATCAGGCTTTTACGGGCAGTTATCTCCCGCCTCACTTTCTCGTATTCGCCGAATTTTGAGGTGGGAGTCTTACTGTCCACAAATAGCGGGATAAAAAAAGGGCCACCCATAAGTCGGTGAAACCGACTTATGGGACAGCCCCATTATTTCTGGGGAACGGAAAGCCCGTAAAAGAACATTGTGACTATATCTTGTATATGCTTTTCACGATCTCCCTCAAGAAGTTTCGCTCCGAAATCATCACCTAATTTAGTGAACATTTGAATGTAAAGTAACATCATTTCTTTTGAAAGGTGAGGATTTATTTCATTTTTTTGCTGTGCTCGCTCTAATAGTTCTAAATACCAGGGCAGGATTTTTTCGTTTTGATAACTATAAATAAACTCTCGGAGTGCTTCGTCTTTTTGCATCATTTGTAACAACATATCGGGTTGAAATAACCCACCAGTCTCCATTTTTCTAATGATCATCTTTTGCATCATTTCATGAAAAGGCATATCTTCATCCGCTAACTCTTTATAGTAATAGAATTCGCTCTCTATAAACTCTTGTATAAGTTCCCTAAATAACGCATCTTTACTTCCAAAATGATTATAAATTGTAACTTGAGAAACGTTTGCTTTTTTTGCAATATCTTCTATTTTTACTTCATTAAATCCACGTTCTGAAAATAAAACGAAGGCTGCTTCTTTAATGGCACGTTTTTTCTTTTCTTTCACTTTTTCAAAACCGTTCAATGCAATCACCTCAATTAAAATATACAAGAAAATATAGGTGAAAACAATGTTTTTGAAATATGGACATATAAATATTTCAAAAAGTTGTTGCGAATATGAAAGATGGGGAGTACAATAATTTTGAAATATAACATATTAAATATTTCAAAAAATGAGGTGGATTTATGATTTCAGTTCAAAATGTCACAAAACAGTTTTCGAATGGAAAAGGTTTGTTTCATATTACATTTGATGTAAAAGAGGGAGAAGTATTCGGTTACTTAGGACCGAATGGTGCCGGGAAATCAACAACGATTCGTAATTTAATGGGATTTATAAAACCGACAGATGGGCAATCATCAATTTTTGGATTAGATTGTTGGGATAATGCTGCGAAAATTCAAAGAGAAGTTGGCTATCTACCCGGGGAGATTTCTTTTATTGAGGGAATGAACGGATTAGAATTTTTAAAGTTAATGCAAGGAATGCGCGGGTTAAAGGATACGAAAAGACGAGATGAACTAATAGAACGTCTCCAATTTGATGTGAAAACACCGATTCGAAAAATGTCTAAAGGAATGAAGCAAAAAGTAGGGATTGTCACTGCATTCATGCATGATCCAGAAGTGTTAATTTTAGATGAACCAACATCAGGACTCGATCCACTTATGCAGCAAGTGTTTATAGATTTAATATTAGAGGAAAAGAAAAGAGGAAAAACAATCCTTATGTCATCACATATTTTCACTGAGATTGAGAGAACTTGTGATAGGGTAGCGATTATTAAAGACGGTCGCCTTGTAACGGTTGAGAATATTCATGATTTACAAGAAATGAGACGACAGGTGATAGATGTAACAGTATCAGCGCAAGAAGAGATCGAGTCACTTACACAATCAAATTTACAATTCGAGACAGTGAAAGGGAAAACAGCATCAATTATTGTGCAAGGAAACTATCAAACAGTTTTACAAATACTTTCAAACTATAATGTAATTGCACTTCAAACGAGGGCGACTGATTTAGAACATTTATTTATGCATTATTACGATAAGAAAGAAGGGGTCAAGCATGAATAAACAATTATTTTTAGCTAGTTTGAAAGAAACACAAAAAAGTATTTTGAGTTATGCGACTGGTGCCGCTCTATATTTATGGTTATTAATTTGGATATTCCCATCAATGGTATCAGCGAAAGGGTTAAATGAATTAATAAGTGCTATGCCCGATAGTGTAAAAAAAATCGTTGGCATGGAAAGTCCGATTCAAAGCGTAATGGATTTTTTAGCTGGGGAGTATTATAGTCTATTGTTTATTATTATTTTAACAATTTTTTGCGTAACAGTTGCGACACATTTAATTGCTCGTCATGTAGATAAAGGAGCGATGGCATACTTGTTAGCGACACCTGTATCTAGAGTGCAAATTGCTATTACGCAAGCTGTTGTTCTCATATTGGGATTACTAATAATTGTATTTGTTACTTATGTAGCGGGTATAGTAGGTGCAGAATGGTTTTTAAAAGATAATAACTTAAATAAAGAATTATTTCTGAAGATAAACGTAGTCGGTGGGCTAATATTTTTAGTTGTTAGTGCGTATTCATTTTTCTTTTCTTGTATATGTAATGACGAAAGAAAGGCACTGAGTTATTCAGCAAGTTTAACAATCTTATTTTTCGTATTCGATATGGTAGGGAAATTAAGTGATAAGTTAGGGTGGATGAGAAACGTATCTTTGTTTACGCTGTTTCGGCCGAAAGAAATTGCTGAAGGAACATACAATATATGGCCGATAAGCTTAAGTTTAACTGCTGGAGCACTTTGCATTTTTCTAGTAGCAATTGTTGTTTTTAGGAAGAGAGATTTACCGTTATAAAGTAGAAGTTCACTGAGTAAGTGGACTTTTTTGTTTGTTAAATAGTATGTCGTTTCATTTTAATGTTATATACTATTTTCAAAAAAAAGATAATAGTGTAACATAATAGTGTGATTTAAGTTAAATAGTAGAGGGGGCTATTACATAGAATAAATCATTGGCATGAATTAAAAAAATATGGGAGAAATGAAAAAACAGGGGAGTATTAAAAAATGAGGATTGCAAAAAATTTAACATTCCAAGTTATTGTGGCAATTATTTGTGGTATTGCAGTAGGAGCAATATGGCCTAGTGTCGGACAACAAATGAAGCCAATTGGTGAAACGTTCATCAACATGATTAAAATGGTCATTGCACCAATTATCTTTTTAACAATTGTTCTTGGTATTGCAAGTATGGGAAGTATGAAAAAAGTAGGACGTGTTGGCGGGAAAGCACTCTTATATTTTGAAATTGTTACAACGGCTGCTTTAATTATTGGAATCATCATAGCGAATGTTGTACGTCCTGGAGATGGATTAGATCCTTCAAAATTAAAGGGTGGAGATGTTTCACAATATGTACAAAGTGGACAAGAAATGAAGTGGGTGGATTTCTTTTTACATATCGTTCCGTCTAACATGTTTGAAGCCTTTGCAAAAGGTGATATTTTACAAGTTTTATTCTTCTCCATTTTATTTGGTGCAGGGTTAACGATGCTGGGGAAAAATGGACAACCTGTTATCGACTTTTTTGAAAGATTATCGAAAGTGTTTTTTAATATTTTATCGATTGTTATGAAGCTAGCACCAGTCGGAGCGTTCGGTGGAATGGCATTTACAATTGGTAAATATGGTTTAAGTACGCTAATACCACTTGGTAAACTAATGATTTGTGTATATACGACAATGACATTATTTGTTTTTATCGTTTTAAATTTTATTTGTAAACTGTATAAATTTAGTTTGTGGAAATATTTAGCGCATATTAAAGAAGAATTGCTCATTGTTCTCGGTACATCATCATCAGAATCAGTATTGCCGAGAATGATGACGAAGATGGAAGACTTCGGATGTTCGAAGCCGGTAGTAGGTTTAGTCATTCCAACGGGCTACTCTTTTAATTTAGATGGAACAACAATCTACTTATCAATGGCTACAATATTTTTAGCACAAGTATTTCATGTCGATCTTTCACTGGGTCAACAATTAACGATAATAGCTATTTTGTTGGTTACATCCAAGGGTGCAGCAGCAGTAACAGGTGGAGGATTTATTGTGCTAGCATCTACTTTATCTGCGATGAATATTATCCCGTTAGAAGGGTTAGCACTTTTACTTGGTGTAGATCGTTTCATGTCAGAAGCACGTGCCATCGTTAACTTAATTGGTAATGGTATTGCGACTGTAGTTGTTGCAAAAAGTGAAAATGAATTTAATGATGAGAAGTATATGAAAGTAGTAGAGGAAATGAAAAGAGAGAAAATGGTCGTGTAAAAAAGTCAGTTTAATCTGGTACCTGTAG